>CATEEE010000249.1 GCA_949499045.1 Marinobacterium sp. xm-d-530
CGTGGAAGACAGATGATCGCACCACAGGCCAGTAGAATCTCAGTTAAGAAGCTTCCAGCAAACAGTGATCCAGAAAAGTTAGTCGAGTGCAGTTGCGATTGAACGCTGGCGACTGTCTGCTCTATACCGCCATAGAACTCGAAGGTGACAAAAAAACCAACGGCTAGAAACGCCGTCAATTTGATGACTGACTCGAAGGCGACCGCCAATACCAAGCCCTGATGGTGCTCAGTGGCATCAATATGGCGAGTACCAAACAGAATTGCGAACAGGGCCATGGTTAGCGCCACAACAAGGGCGGTATCGCTGCCTTTGCTCAGCGCCTCAGTCGCCGCAGGTGCGATCGCGTTGTAACTCACCGCTACTGCTTTCAACTGCAGCGCTATATAAGGAATGGTTCCTAATACCGCAATCACAGTGACCAGCACGGCAATGGTCTGGCTTTTGCCGTATCGTGACGAGATAAAGTCTGAGATGGTAGTGATGTTCTGCTGCTTACTGACGCGACTGATCTTTTCGATAACCTGCCAGCCTAAAATAAAGACAATGACCGGCCCTATATAGGTCGCCAGGAATTCCCAGCCGGTGGTATGGGCCCGTCCAACGGCACCGTAAAAGGTCCAAGATGAACAATACACCGCCAAGGAGAGTGAATAGATGATTGGGTTGCCCGCCCAGCTCTTTCCAGCACGACTTCGATCACCTAAGTAAGCGATCGCAAACAGTAAGCCAAGGTAGCCTAAAGCAATGAGTGTGACGGATAGTCCTGACAGCATGGTGTAATTCCTAACAACAGTTATCTGACATTCTAACGATTTGTGCTCTTGCGACCAAAAGTTTCATTTCAACCTTTAAAAAATCTATTCTCGATGTGTTTTTGGTTATATAGGTATACCAAAAAGTTTGAAAAATCATTAAAATCAGCCACTTACTTAAGTCTCTGCGACTAAAGTTGCTCTCCTTTTGATGGGATGGCTTAGGTATGATGATCAGCAACTGTGGTAATCACAGCCTTTTTGTTTATAACAACAACTTGTAAAGGGATAGGTTATGTCAATGACCAAAGAAAATGCGCAGGCATACTGGGGTGAGAACCTACGCATTATTATCACCTACATGGCGATCTGGTTCGTCGTATCGTTTGGATGCGGTGTACTTTTCGTCGATGCTCTAGATCAAATCCAATTCTTCGGCTTCCCGCTAGGATTCTGGTTTGCTCAGCAGGGCTCAATCTTTGTATTCGTCGCGTTGATCTGGGCTTATGTGTCTAGCATGAACAAGCTTGACGAAAAATATGACGTTCACGAGTAAGGAGTAAATCATGAGTCTTGACACGTTAACGTTTCTATTTATAGGTGCATCTTTCGCCCTATACATTGGTATTGCGATCTGGGCACGTGCCGGATCAACCAAAGAATTCTACGTTGCAGGCGGTGGTGTACCACCTATCGCAAACGGTATGGCGACTGCTGCTGACTGGATGTCTGCTGCATCGTTCATCTCACTCGCGGGTATCGTATCGTTCATCGGTCGTGACGCATCAGCCTACCTAATGGGTTGGACAGGTGGTTACGTACTACTAGCGATGCTACTGGCACCTTACCTACGTAAGTTTGGTAAGTTCACAGTACCTGATTTCATCGGTGACCGTTACTACAGCAACACTGCTCGTACGATTGCGGTTATCTGTACAATTATCATCTCGTTCACGTACGTAGCAGGTCAGATGCGCGGCGTTGGTATCGTATTCTCACGTTACCTTCACGTAGACATCAATACGGGCGTTATCATTGGTATGGCGATTGTATTCTTCTACGCCGTACTAGGCGGAATGAAGGGTATTACCTACACTCAGGTTGCTCAGTACTGTGTATTGATCCTTGCGTTCATGGTTCCTGCAATCTTCTTATCTGTTCAGGTTACTGGTCACTTCCTTCCACAGACTGCACTAGGTGCTACTCTGGAAAGCGGTCAGTCAGTACTTGCAACCTTGGATGCCCTGTCTGTTGAGCTAGGTTTTGCTCAGTACACTGCAGGTTCTAAGACAACGGTTGACCTATTCTTTATGACGGCTGCACTGATGTGTGGTACTGCTGGTCTTCCTCACGTAATCGTTCGTTTCTTCACTGTACCTCGCGTAAAAGATGCGCGTGTATCAGCTGGTTGGGCGCTTATCTTCATCGCTATCCTTTACACATCTGTACCAGGTGTTGCGGGCTTCGGTCGCGTAAACCTAATCGAGACTGTAAACGGTACTGCTGAAACAGCTGCTTCTGGCGTAGCTAACACGGGTGTTAAATACGAAGACATCCCTGAGTGGTTCTCTCGTTGGGAAAACACTGGTCTTATCAAGTGGGAAGATAAAAACAACGATGGCGTTGTCTTCTACAGCAAAACAGATGCAAACGAGCTAACAGTTAACCGTGACATCATGGTACTTGCTAACCCAGAGATCGCTCAGCTTCCAGCATGGGTAATCGCTCTAGTGGCAGCAGGTGCGGTGGCAGCGGCACTATCAACAGCAGCAGGTCTACTGTTGGTAATCTCGACATCCATCTCGCACGATTTGATGAAGAAAACCATCAATCCGAACATCACCGACAAGCAGGAGCTTCTATACGCACGTGGTGCAGCAGTAGTGGCAATTCTTGTAGCCGGTTACTTCGGTGTTAACCCTCCAGGCTTCGTAGCACAGGTCGTTGCATTGGCATTCGGTCTAGCAGCATGTTCTGTATTCCCTGCGATCCTAATGGGTATCTTCAGCAAGCGCATGAACACTCAAGGTGCAGTCGCTGGTATGGTCGTTGGTATCGTATCGACTATGGCTTACATCGTGTACTTCAAGTTCATGGGCGGCACTAAAGACGAAATGTGGTTTGGTATCTCTCCAGAGGGCTTCGGTACTGTGGGTATGATCCTGAACTTCATCGTGGCTAAAGTTGTCTCTTCTATGACAGCTGAACCACCTGTTGAAATTCAGCAGATCGTTGAAGACATCCGTATCCCACGTGGTGCGGGCGCAGCTCAGTCTCACTAAGAACTGGCTGTTAATGAGAAAGGCGTCCCTAGGGGCGCCTTTTTTAATGGCCGTCAATTTCGGGGTTTGTCGCTGCGCTCCAATTCCCTCCTACAACGTCATCCTGTAGGAACGAATTTAGCGAGGCTAAAACCGTGACGCATTTTAGAAAAAATTGATGTGAGTGCCTGCAATTTTTCCTAAAACGCGCAATACTCAAATGATTATTCGACTACCTATGTGAGGATCCAATGCCTGATTCTTTTAAGATGGAAAATCTCCCTTTTAGTTTGCTTACCGAGTCTGAACAGGCGTTCTTGCGCGCCAATCTTGATATCGGCTATTACCAATCTGGTGAGGTGATCATTAAAGCGGGAGAGCAGTCTGAAGGGGTCTACGTGGTCTTTCGTGGGCGTGTTGCAGAGAGTGAACCGCTGGATGAAGACGATGAGATGTTGCACGTTTTTATGCACTATGAGAACGAGGACTACTTTGGTGGTTGGTCTGCGATGCACGGCTCGGCTATCCATAATTTCACCGCTGAAGAGGAGACCATCTGTCACATCTTCTCGACGGAGATACTGCTCGAACTGATCGACTCAAACCCTGGATTTGCTGACTACTTCCAGCAAAACTTGGCGGCTAAATCGGAGATTGTCGCGCAGCAGGGTGAAGGTCAGGATATGGCTGAATTCATGCTGGCGACCATCGAAGAGGCGGTGGTTCGGGATCCTTTGATCGTTAACGAAGGCACCAGCATTAAAGAGTCGACTCAGCTGATGCGTGAGACAAAGTCTGACTCAGTCTTGGTTCGTCGTGGTGGTCGAATTGGTATGGTGACCGGTACCGATATTCTGAATGCCGTTGTACTTAATGATGGGTCGGTCGATGAGGATGTTGCAACCATTGCCACCTATCGATTGATCACCTGTAAGCCGGATGACTTCCTCTTTAACGCCTTGGTTATTATGACGCAGCAACAGATAGAACGTGTTGTTGTCATGGAAGGCGACACTTTAGTTGGCGTTGTGCAACTCACTGACGTTCTCTCTTACTTCTCTAGCCACTCGCACGTGATTGGTCTTCGTCTGGAGCGAGCCAGCACCATTGAGGATCTTAGAGAGGCTGCGACAGGCTTGAACAATCTAATTAAAGCACTCATCTCAACCGGTGTTCGTATTCGCTTTACCATGGATCTTCTTGCCGCAATGAATAAACGGATCATCGCTAAGCTGTTTGATCTGGTAGTGCCGGTCGATATGCAACCTCATGTCTGCTTGATAGTTATGGGGTCCGAAGGGCGCGGTGAGCAGATTATGAAGACCGATCAGGACAATGCGTTGATATTCCGTAACGGTTTGAACTGGGCTGAAAAGCGCCAGACGATGCAGCGCTTTAGTGAAACATTGATATCCTTTGGCTTTCCGCCCTGTCCTGGGAATATCATGGTGTCCAATCCAGAATGGATTAACTCTGTCGATGACTGGACGCAAAAGCTTCAGGATTGGTCGATGAGTAGCGATCCAGAGGATCAGATGCGCCTTGCGATTGCGGTGGATGCCAAGCCTGTTGCCGGAAATGTGGCGCTGTTTAAGGTGGCTAGAAACTGGTTCTTACGTACTATGCGTAACAATGATCTGTTCTTCTCACACTTTGCTAAAGCGGCTGTAGAGTTTGATACGCCTTTAACCTTCTTTGGTAATTTAAAAGAGCGCGATGAATTGGATATCAAGAAGGGCGGTATTTTTCCCATTGTTCACGGTGTGCGCACCTTTGCTCTGGAGCAGAGAATACTAGCAACCAATACGTTTGAGCGTCTCGAAGCCTTAGTGGATGCAGGTGTGATGCAGGAGAGTGACTCCAAAGATATCTCAGAAGCCTTGGGTCTGTTTGTGAATATTCGCTTGCGTCAGCAGATCCGACGAGCTGAACAAGCAGAGGATGGTATTGACCCAACGCCTAATATCATTGAGTTGCAACAATTGAATAAAATGGATAGGGAATTGCTAAGGGATGCTTTACTAGTGGTTAAAAGCTTTAAAAAATCACTGACTTCCCGATTCCATCTTTCCAGCTAAGTTGATTGTTGCGCCTGAACCAAAAGGATATTGGTTAAATATGATATTGCCTCGTGCTATACGCAAATTTAAAGACAAACGCGCTGTTAAAGACTCCCGCTGGGCGTCTCTTTTTGATCAATATGAGGGTGACGAAGTTGTCTCTTTAGATTGTGAAACGACCAGTCTTGATGTGAGTGAAGCATCCCTACTGTCGATTGGTGCTGTCAAAATCAAAGGCAAACGTGTAAAGACCAGCGATCGTCTCGATATCAAGTTGAAACCGCCTGCTGATTTAACGGCAGAATCGATCAAAATCCATAAAATCCGTGCCGCTGATTTAGTGGATGGTGTTTCCATTGAAGAGGCGCTGGAGCAGGTGTTGGAGTTTGTTGGCAATCGTCCCATCCTGGGCTACTACGTCAACTACGATATTCGCATGCTCGATAAGTTCTTGCGTCCCGCTTTTGGTTTTGGTCTTCCCAATAAAGCGATCGAGCTGTCACATGTCTACCACGACATTATTAAATGGCGTCATGTGGGTGGAGATGTGGATCTTCGTTTTGACACCATTGCAGATAAATTGAATATGCCGATGATTCAGCGTCATACGGCACTGGGTGATGCAATTTCGGTAGCGTTGATGTACGTGCGATTGAAGCATGGCGATACGCCGCTTTAACTGTTTTCATACCTGACTCCAGAAGGTAATAAGGTTATAATTTCTCGAATTGTAACGGTTGAACCCTTTTGGAGTTTTTGTGGCGCAGGCGCTTTTAACAGCCCAATCCCTATTTTGTGAGCGTGATGATCGAGTTTTGTTCGATCAATTAGAGCTTGCTGTCTCGGAAGGTGAAATCTGGCAGGTCGAAGGGCGCAACGGCTCTGGTAAAACGACCTTGCTACGTATTCTATGTGGCCTCAGCTCTCACTTCGAAGGTGAGCTCTATTGGCGCGGTGAGTCGATGGATGAAGTAAGAGAGCAGTTCCTCTCAGAGCTTCTCTATATTGGTCACCAAGCCGGTGTCAGTGCCATGTTAACGGCAGAAGAGAATCTGCATTGGCAGTGCGCATTACATCCCTCACTGGACGTTAGTCGAGCTCAACAAGCACTTGAACGCGTTGGTTTGAAAGGGTTTGAAGATGTACCTGCTCATCAGCTGTCAGCCGGTCAGAAGCGTCGTATAGCACTGGCAAAACTCTACATGAGCAGAGCCAAGCTCTGGATACTCGATGAGCCGTTTACAGCCATTGATAAAATCGGTGTGGCGGCAAAAGAGGCGTTAATGGTGGAGCATATTCAAGCCGGTGGTAGTGTCATTATGACGACTCACCAGGATCTTAGCTCACAGATTCCACTGCACACCATCAATGTTGAACATTTTGCTTCAACACAGAGGGAGTGGTCGGAATGAGTTCTACTCTGCAGCTGTTTAGACAGACCTTTAAGCGAGATTTGACGCTAGCATTTCGTCGTAAAAGTGAGCTGGTAAACCCGCTTATATTCTTTTTAATCGTAGCGTCACTGTTTCCAATCGGTGTTAGCCCAGAACCCAATTTTCTCTCCCAGTTAGCACCTGGCCTTGTCTGGGTGGCCGCTCTGTTGGCAACACTGCTTTCGATGGAGACACTCTTTAAATCGGATTACGAAGATGGTTCATTAGAGCAGTTACTCCTTTCGCCTCAGCCGGTCTTTTTGGTGGTGCTTTCCAAAGTGCTGGCGCACTGGCTGCTATCAGGCTTGGCGCTGACCATAGTGGCACCCTTGCTAGGCGTCATGTTGTTTCTGCCGTCTGAGGGAATGCCCGGGTTGATGCTCAGTCTATTACTGGGCACCCCAACACTGTCATTGATTGGCGCTATAGGTGCTGCATTAACGGTAGGTTTACGTCGCGGCGGCGTGTTGATCTCTCTTTTGGTGCTGCCGTTGTACATCCCGGTGCTCATTTTTGGCTCAAGTGCCGTACAAGCAGCAGTCACAGGTTTGCCTCTTGACGGTTATTTAGCACTGTTGGGGGCTATGTTGGCATTGGCATTAGCATTGGCACCGATTGCGGCCGGTGCTGCATTACGAATTTCAGTGAGTGGATAAAAGTTATGGCTAGTAGTTGGTTACCTCGTTGGTTCTATCAGTTGGCATCACCGCGTTGGTGTTACTCGATTACCGGTAAATTAATCCCTTGGTTTGCGGCCACGGGCGGTCTGCTGTTTTTGGTCGGGCTTATTTGGGGGCTGGCGTTTGCGCCGTCGGATTATCAGCAGGGTAATAGTTTCCGAATTATCTACTTGCATGTTCCAACCGCTATTCTGGCGCAAAGCTTCTACATGATGATGGCGATTGCCGGTGCGATTGGTCTGATCTGGAAAATGAAGGTTGCCGATATGGTGGCTAAATCCGTGGCACCACTGGGTGCAGCTTTGGCTGTATTAGCACTCGCAACCGGTGCGATTTGGGGTAAACCGACTTGGGGCTCTTGGTGGGTTTGGGATGCGCGTTTAACCTCTATGTTGGTGCTTCTATTCCTCTACTTGGGTGTAATGGCGCTTAACTCTGCTATTGAAAGTGAAACGACGGCCGCTAAATCAACAGCTGTATTAGCCTTGGTGGGACTCGTTAATATTCCGATCATTAAGTACTCAGTGGAGTGGTGGAATACACTGCATCAGCCGGCCACTTTTAAACTAACAGAGAAACCGGCTATGCCTGCTGAGATGTGGATACCGCTTTTGGTGATGGTGATTGCACTCTATTTGTTATTTGGTCTGGCGATGATGTTACGCCTGCGCAATGAAATCCTCAGACGCGAACGACGCGCTGGTTGGGTAAAAGAGCTTCTCGGTAGTTAAGGTTTGCGTCAGAAAATGACACTACCTTACAGCCAACTCAAATTTTAGGTGAACTATGGCGTTTGAAACCTTTGCAGATTTTTTAAATATGGGCGGTCATGGCCTGTATGTTTGGTTAAGTTATGGTCTGGGTCTGCTGACCATCGCACTCTGTATTTATTTACCTGTCATTCAAGGCCGCGAGACTCGTCGAACTCTTCGCCGCCGCATTCAACGTGAAAGTATTAAGTCATGAATCCAAAACGTAAAAAGCGATTAATCATTGTTCTTATGATTGTCTTTGGCGCCAGTGCTGCGATCGGCCTGACGATGTATGCACTGAGTCAAAATATCAATCTATTCTACTCACCCACTCAGATAGCCAAGGGTGAAGCGCCAGCGGAAACCCGTATTCGTGCAGGGGGTATGGTGGTTGAGGGCAGTGTCAAACGCGACCCAGAATCGTTGCTAGTCACCTTTGAAGTGACGGATTACGAGAACAAAGTTGCCGTTCAATACAGCGGGATTCTTCCTGATCTATTCCGTGAGGGGCAGGGTATTGTCGCGCAAGGTAAGCTGGATGCATCTGGCACTCTGCAAGCGGTTGAAGTGTTAGCAAAGCACGATGAAAACTATATGCCGCCTGAAGTTGCAGAAGCTTTACAGAAGAGCGGCAAGATGCCTTTGCCTTCAAAAGAGGAGTTCAATAAGTGATTGTAGAACTGGGTACATTTTCATTAATTCTTGCTTTCTTTTTGAGTGTTCTGTTGTCGATAGTGCCGATGGTTGGAGCACAGCGTTCCAGTTTGTTGCTGGTCAGCTACGCACGCCCTTTGACGATCGGCGTAACTTTTTTTGTCGGTTTAGCGTTCGCGATTTTGGTGAATGCGTTTTTAACCAACGACTTTAGTGTCCAGTACGTTGCCAATCACTCCAATACAGCGTTGCCTTGGTATTATCGCTTTAGCGCTGTATGGGGAGGGCATGAAGGTTCCCTTCTCTTGTGGGTGCTTACACTGGCAGGTTGGACTTTGGCCGTTGCACTTAAGAGTAAAGCACTGCCATTGGATATCATCGGTCGTGTATTAGGTGTTCTTGGCATTATCAATGCGGGTTTCCTCTCTTTTGTTATTTTTACCTCCAGTCCTTTCGAACGATTGCTTCCACGGGCTCCAGCAGAGGGTGCCGACCTCAATCCACTTCTTCAGGATTTTGGTTTGATTGTACATCCGCCAATGCTCTACATGGGGTATGTCGGTTTTGCTGTTGCCTTTGCCTTTGCCATTGCGGCGCTGTTGAGCGGTCGTATGGATGCTGCATGGGCGCGTTGGTCACGCCCATGGACGAACGTCGCTTGGGCATTCCTAACGCTAGGTATTGCACTGGGCAGTTGGTGGGCATACTACGAACTGGGTTGGGGCGGCTGGTGGTTCTGGGATCCGGTTGAAAACGCATCGTTGATGCCCTGGTTGGTTGGTACAGCCTTGATCCACAGTCTGGCGGTAACTGAAAAGCGTGGCGTGTTCAAAAGCTGGACACTACTGCTTGCGATTTTTGCATTCTCACTCAGTCTGTTAGGGACCTTCTTGGTTCGTTCGGGTGTTCTAACGTCGGTGCATGCGTTTGCTTCCGATCCGGCTCGTGGCTTCTACATTCTGGTGATGCTTGCGGTTGCTGTCGGGGGATCGCTTCTCCTTTATGGAATTCGTGCTGCTCAGGTTAAAAGTGACTCTAGCTTTACTCTGGTCTCGCGTGAGACCTTGCTGCTGGTCAATAACGTGTTGTTGACAGTGATCGCATTTACCGTGCTGCTAGGCACTCTATACCCTCTGCTTATTGATGCGCTGGGTATGGGTAAAATGTCAGTTGGACCTCCCTACTTTAATGCATTGACGGTGCCTTTAGGCGCAATGTTAATGGTTGCACTGGGTGTTGGTGCGTTAGTGCGTTGGCGTCAAACCGATGCGTCTCAACTGCTTAAACGATTGATTGGCCCGCTGGTTCTAGCCGTAGTGTTTGGCATCACAACCATGATGATTCGTGGTGGCGAGGGTTGGGATCACTGGACCTATGTTGGCATCATTCTGGCCTATTGGATCGTCTTCTGTGCTCTTGTAGATCTCTACGATCGTGCCGGTAAACGTTCAGGTTCACTGATTGCATCTCTGAAAAAATTGCCTCGTGCCTACTGGGGTATGCATTTGGCACACCTAGGTATGGCGGTGCTTGCTGTTGGGGTCGCGATGGTCTCTGCGTTTACCGAACATCGTGATTTGCGCATGGCCCCCGGTGATCGTCAAGAAGTGGGTGAGTATGTATTTGAGTTCAAAGGAATCGAGCAGGTTCAAGGGCCGAACTACACCTCGGATAAGGGTGTGATTAACGTCTATCAAGATGGTGAACTCTACGAAGTCATGACGCCTGAAAAACGTCTCTATACGGCTCGTGGCAACGTGATGACGGAAGCGTCGATCGATGCCGGTCTTTTCAGGGATCTCTATGTTGCATTGGGCGAGCCTCTAGAGGGTGGTGCTTGGGCGATACGTCTGCAGTTTAAACCCTATGTTCGCTGGCTCTGGTTAGGCGGTCTGTTGATGACCTTTGGTGGTTTCCTTGCCGCCATGGATAAACGCTACCGCAAGATGTCACAGCGCGATGCGAAAATGGCCTAAGGATTCGTCATGAAGAAACTGTTTCTATTTGCTCCTCTGGCGCTGTTTCTTGGTTTGGGTTTCTTCCTGTGGAAGGGCCTCTATCTAGATCCCCGCGAACTCCCTTCGGCGCTGTTGGATAAGCCAATGCCTGAGTTTGAATTGACCTCTGTGACTGATCCTAGTCGTAAGCTAACTGTGGCCGATTTTAAAGGCGACATCGCGCTAGTGAATGTCTGGGCGACCTGGTGTCCGACCTGTAAAGAGGAGCACGCTTTCCTAAATCAGTTGGCCAGTCAGGGCGTCACCATTTACGGCATCAACTATAAAGATGATTTAACCAAAGCGAATGACTGGTTGCGTCGCTACCTCGATCCGTACAAAGAGGTTGTGTTTGATCCACAAGGGCGTCTTGGCTTAGATCTAGGCGTTTACGGTGCTCCGGAGACCTATGTGATTGATCAGCAGGGTGTGATTCGTTACCGCCATGTCGGTGCCGTGGATGCAACTGTGTGGCAGGATCTTTCGTCAGTCATAGAGACCATCAAGGGTGAAGCCTCATGATTCGCGCACTCTTTTTGCTGGTTCTGTTTTCGACGTCTAGCTTCGCGGCCATTGATGCTCACAACTTCAAGTCTGTAGAAGATGAGAAACGTTTTCATGCCTTAGCGGCTGAGTTGCGTTGTCCTAAGTGTCAAAACCAGAACATAGCCGATTCGGATTCACCCATCGCCAAGGACCTTCGCACCGAAGTGTTTCGTTTGATTGATGAAGGTGCTGAAGACGAGTCGATCATCGATTTTATGGTGACCCGTTACGGTGACTTTGTTCTCTACCGCCCCAAAATGAACAGCCAGACTTGGTTGTTATGGAATGGTCCGTTTTTGGTATTAGGTTTCGGGGTTTTAGTCATTTTAGCGGTTGTTTGGCAGCGTCGTTCACGTCGAAAAGTCAGTGAAGCAGCGCTCAGCTCTGATGATCAGGCGCGTCTTGATGCGCTATTAAAACAGGATAAATAGTAATGTTGTATTTGTGGTTGGGTGTTGCGCTGTTATCAGTCGTCGCGATTCTGTTTGTCATCTATCCTGTCTGGAAACAGTTCAAAGATAAAGTCGATACGGTCGTTACTTCAGACCCGCAACGGGATAACGTCGAAGTATTCAAAGATCGTCTTCAGGAGTTGGAACAAGAGGTCGCATCAGGCTCCCTGTTACAGGAAGACTTTGTCGTTCTTAAAACAGAGCTTGAAAAGAATTTGTTGATCGATGCCAGCACGGAAAGTACCTCTCTAAGCTCGCAATCGATCTCAACTAAACAGTTTATGGCTGCCTCGTTTATTGCTTTAGTGGTCGTAGCTGCTTCACTGGGGCTCTATGCCAAAGTGGGTAGTGCGCCGGCTTTAGAGGTCGCTCTAAATATGTCTGAAGATCCATTTGAGGGTCGCGAGCCAACGTTGCAAGAGGCGATTGATCAGCTACGTAAAGAGCTTGAGTTGCAACCGGCTAACCCAGAAGGTTGGTACCTGTTAGCCAGCACGCTAATGGGCCAGCAAGATTATCAG
Organism: Marinobacterium sp. xm-d-530; assembly: GCA_949499045.1. GTDB lineage: Bacteria > Pseudomonadota > Gammaproteobacteria > Pseudomonadales > Balneatricaceae > Marinobacterium_E. The sequence continues at coordinate 12,112 of CATEEE010000249.1, forward strand.
GGTGCGCTAGAAGCTTACCAAAATACCTTAGCCTACCTCACGCCTCAGGATGTTCAGTATGCGACAGTGATGGGGCAGTTGGCGCAGTCAATGTTCTTCGTGGCGGGTGGTATGACCCCAGAGGTTCGCGATCAGGTTGATAAAACCCTAGCGGCTGAGCCTTTTGAAATCACCGCGCTGGGTATTTTGGGTATTGATGCTTTTGAGCGTAAAGCCTACCGCGATGCGATTGGTTTCTGGTCGAAAGCACTGATTAACTCGGAAGGTTCGTCCGCTCAGTCGTTGCAGAACGGCGTTGAGCGTGCTCGAAATGAGTTAATCGCCTTGGGTGAAGATGTCAGCGATATTGAAATGCCTGCGATGGCAGCTATACCGGTTAAAGTCTCAGTGGCTGCTGAACTGCTCGCTAATGTGCCTGCAGAGACGCCAGTCTTCATTGTCGCTCGTCCTCTAGAGGGTGGTATGCCATTGGCAGGTGTGCGTTTAACGGCTGCTGATTTGCCGGCTGAGTTGGTGTTGAGCGATGCGGATGCGATGACACCACAAGCCCGTCTATCGGGTTATGAGACGGTCTCAGTGAGCGCACGAATCAGTCTTAGTGGCAATGTCTCCCCACAACCTGGCGATATGATTGCGGAAATCACTGATATCCCTACAAAAGGTTTGTCTCAACCACTAGAAATAGTGGTCTCTGAAGTTGTAAAGTAGGGGATTATATAAAAGCATAAACATCAGTGGTTCAAGGATAGCGTTTAATGGAGTTAAGAGATTGGTTGATGGCGGCAGGTGCCGTGCTGATTCTGCTTATCCTTGTTGATGGTTGGCGGCGTATCAGCGGTGGCTCCAATCGAATCCGCATGAAGATCGATCCTAACTCTGAATCGACTGACAGTGACGAAACTGCTGATAAACATAACCCTGAACTCCCTAACGGCGGCGCTCGAGTAAAGCGTAAAGTTGAACGCCCCGACATCGACGCCCTAATGGCGGCTGAAGCTCAGCAAGCCAGTCAACTTGAAGACACTCTTGATGCTTTGACTGCACAGCCTGATCATTCCACTGTTGTGTCTGATCCAGCTCTTGATGATCCCCTAGCTGATCTTCGAGTCGATGATCTCGATCCTGATCCATTTAATAGCCTATCTGATGAAGGCATTGTTTCGTCTCCTCGTAAAACCAATCTTAAGCCGAGTGAACCGACGCTCTCTTCTGACAGCCTTGAGCCTGCAGACAGCCCTGAGCTTGAGAATAGCCCTGAGCTTGAGGATAGCCCTGAGCCAGCCGATAGCCCTGAGCATTCAGAGAGCTCTGAGCATATAGAGAGTTCTGAACCGGAAGACGATGACGAACAACTCATTGAAGAAACTACCTTAGAAGACGCTACTCCAGAAGAGACGACCCAAGAACCAACTTTACATGAAAAGGTCGTTGAACCTGACGTTGAGACGGCTGACGAGCCAGTCGAAGAGACGGTTGAGCAAGAGATTACCTTCGATGACAATGCTGCAGAGCCAGAGCCAGAGCCAGAGCCAGAGCCAGAGCCAGAGCCAGAGCCAGAGCCAGAG
>CATEEE010000250.1 GCA_949499045.1 Marinobacterium sp. xm-d-530
TAAAATTTACAATCATAAAAACGAGCTGAACATCAGATTCTACTTGAATCTGTTTGTTTATCGAGTGACAAGAACAATAAATTTTAATGGGATGTTTTGCCGTGAAGAGTGTGGATGAAAATATTTGCCTGTTAGCAAAAAAACTGACTGACGCCGGTTTAGTGATGTCAACTGCAGAGTCCTGCACAGGTGGCGGTATAGCTCAGGCTCTCACAGATATATCAGGCTCCTCGCAGTGGTTTGATAGTGGGATTGTTACTTACTCAAATGAAGCCAAACAGCGTTTGCTGGGCGTTCCCGGTGAATTGATAAATAAGTGTGGGGCTGTAAGTGAGGTGGTTGCTAAATCAATGGCTGAAGGAGCGGCACGCCAAGATGGCGTTGATTTGGCTGTTGCTGTAACGGGTATAGCAGGTCCGACGGGTGGTACCAAGGAAAAGCCTGTTGGTACTGTATGGATTGCTTGGAAGTTACAGAATAGTCATGCAGAAACTCACTACTACAGGTTTGATGGTGATCGCTCAGAGGTTAGGCAGGCGACTATAGATGCCGCTATTACGGGGCTCTTAGAGCGTTTATGAAAATATTTCCGTATTCCTGTTTGACATATTTTTCACCTGTGCTTTAATACTGTTTATTAATACAGTAGTTAGCCAATATATAGCTCAAGGAATATCTCATGGATCAGAATCGCAAAAAAGCATTAGACGCAGCGCTCTCACAAATTGAGCGACAATTCGGTAAAGGCGCAGTCATGCGTATGGGTGAACAGCCTCGTGAGGCTATCCCTGCGGTTTCTACTGGCTCACTAGGTTTGGATATTGCTCTAGGTATAGGCGGTCTTCCTTATGGTCGTGTAGTAGAGATCTACGGTCCAGAGTCCTCCGGTAAAACAACACTTACCCTTCAAGTGATTGCAGAAGCTCAGCGCCAGGGTAAAACTTGTGCATTCGTTGATGCTGAACACGCTTTGGATCCAATTTACGCTGAAAAGCTAGGTGTAGACGTTGATTCGCTTCTGGTGTCTCAGCCAGATACGGGTGAACAGGCACTTGAAATTACCGATATGCTAACTCGATCGGGCGCTGTTGATGTAATTATTGTCGATTCGGTTGCTGCATTGACGCCTAAAGCCGAAATTGAGGGTGATATGGGTGATTCACACGTCGGTTTGCAAGCACGTTTGATGTCTCAAGCACTGCGTAAACTTACCGGTACCGTAAAACAGTCAGGTTGCTTGTTAGTCTTTATCAACCAGATTCGTATGAAGATTGGTGTCATGTTCGGTAACCCTGAAACGACAACAGGTGGTAATGCGCTTAAATTCTACTCTTCGGTTCGTTTGGATATTCGCCGTATAGGTGCGGTGAAGCAGGGTGATGAGATCATCGGTAACGAGACTCGTGTTAAAGTTGTGAAAAACAAAGTTGCTCCACCATTCCGCCAGGCTGAGTTCCAGATTATGTATGGCAAAGGTATCTATCACATGGGTGAAGTGATTGACCTGGGTGTGCAGCAAAAGCTGATCGATAAAAGTGGTGCTTGGTACGCATACAATGGCGATAAGATCGGGCAGGGTAAAGCGAACGCAGCTAAATTCCTGGAAGAGAACCCGGAGATCGCTAATGAAATCGAGACACAAATTCGCAAAGAGTTGCTTTCCGTTCCTGCTAAACCTGAAAAAGATGACAAGGGATCGGAAACTAATGCTGAATTAGAGTTTTAATCACTGATTAAAGGGGCTTTAGCCCCTTTTTTATTGACATGCAAAAACCGCAAAAGAGCCCCATAGAGACAGAATCAGATCTTAGATCCTTTGCCTTCGGTTATTTAGCTAGGCAAGAGTATTCGCAGAGTCAATTGCGTGAGCGTCTTGCTAAGAGATGTGAGGATCCAGAGCTTATTGAAAGGGTGTTAATTTACCTTGTTGAAGAGGGGTATCAATCTGACAGCCGCTTTGCAGAGAGCTACATTCGAGTGAAATCGGATCAAGGACAAGGTGGTAAAAAAATTGCCTTTGACTTGAGCCGTAAAGGTATAGCTAAAAACTTAATCGAAGAGCTATTAAATAACCGCAAAGAGAACCCTAAACAAATTGCACTTGAGTATCTAAAGCGTAAATTTGGTGAAGAACCTCCTGTAGATATTAAACAGAAAGCCAAATGGTTCCGGCACATGGCTGGTCGCGGTTTCGATTATGGTGAAATTGAATACGCCTTTCGCTATCAAAATAGTGATCCTGATTACGACTAATAGCCACTATTTTGGTTGAATCCTAAGCACTACCCCCTACGAGTTTCTCTCGAGTTTGTATATACTTACACGCTATTTTGCCAAGGTTGTACCTGTAAGAATTTAGGTACAGCGTGTTTGGTGTCAATTTAAGATGATAGAGACTCGGCTGATTCTATGAAAAAGATGACCAGTGCTGAAATTCGAAACGCGTTTCTGGACTATTTTGCTGGCCAAGGACATGAGGTGGTTTCTTCAAGCCCACTGATCCCTGGTAACGATGCAACACTGCTATTCACCAATGCAGGTATGGTTCAGTTTAAAGACGTTTTTCTCGGTAGCGATAAACGTAACTACTCTCGTGCAACAACATCACAACGTTGTGTACGAGCGGGTGGTAAACACAATGACCTAGAAAACGTAGGCTACACTGCACGTCACCACACTTTTTTCGAAATGTTGGGTAACTTCAGTTTTGGTGATTACTTTAAAGAAGATGCCATCCGATTTGCTTGGACCTTCTTAACTGAAACCTTGGGTCTCCCAAAAGAGCGTCTTTGGGTAACTGTTCACCACAGTGATGATGAAGCTGAGCGTATCTGGAAAGAGACCATGGGTATCGATCCAGAGCGTTTCTCTAAGCTGGATGAAGATAACTTTTGGGCAATGGGTGACACAGGCCCTTGTGGTCCTTGTACAGAGATCTTCTTTGATCACGGCTCTGATGTTTGGGGCGGTCCTCCAGGCAGTCCAGAGGAGGACGGTGATCGTTACATCGAGATTTGGAACGTTGTCTTTATGCAGTACAACCGTTCTGCTGATGGTGAAATGACTCCGCTAGAAAGACCTTCAATTGATACCGGTATGGGTCTTGAGCGTATAGCTGCCGTTATGCAGGGCGTCCACTCCAACTACGAAATTGATCTGTTCCAAAACCTTCTTGCTGCGACAGCTGAAGTGGTTGGTACCAGCGATCGTGATAATAAATCACTTCGTGTTATCGCAGACCATATCCGTTCATGTTCATTCTTAATTACAGATGGTGTGACACCTTCAAACGAAGGGCGTGGTTATGTCCTGCGTCGTATTATGCGACGTGCTATTCGTCACGGTAATAAACTCGGCGCACAAGGGACTTTCTTCTACAAATTGGTTACCCCTTTAGTTAAAGAGATGGGCGAGGCCTACCCTGAGCTTGCAAAAATGCAAGAGCAGGTTGAGAGAGTGCTTCTTAAAGAAGAAGAGCAGTTTGCTCGTACTTTAGATAAGGGACTGGCGCTTCTTGAAGAGGAGATCGCAAATCTTAAGGGTACTGTTGTTCCTGGGTCTGCGGTATTCAAACTCTATGATACCTACGGCTTCCCAGTGGATTTAACCGCTGATGTCGCGCGTGAACGTGAACTGACCATCGATATGGATGGCTTTGAAGCGGCTATGGCGGATCAGCGTGAGCGTGCTCGAGCGTCAGGATCTTTCAATGTTGACTACAACGATAAGCTAGAGATCGATGCTGTTACAGAGTTCTCTGGTTATGAATTACTAGAAGATCGAGTTGAGATTGAAGCGATTTTCAAAGAGGGCGAATCGGTTACTGAACTCTCGGCTGGAGAGTCTGGCCTCGTGGTTATGGCTCGAACACCTTTTTACGCAGAATCGGGTGGTCAGGTCGGTGATACCGGCCAACTGGTATGGGATCGCGGTGCGTTTGAAGTGATCAACTGTACAAAAGAGGGTAAGAGTCATGTTCATCATGGCTCCTTGACTGAGGGCGTATTAAAGGTCGGAGACCAAGTCAATGCAAGGGTTAACAAAGCTCGTCGTCAGGCTGCAGCGCTTAACCACTCAGCTACGCACCTTCTGCACGAAGCGCTTCGTCGCGTGTTAGGTGAGCATGTTCAGCAGAAAGGCTCACTCTGTAATGATGAGCGTCTCCGTTTTGACTTCTCGCATTTTGAAGCCGTTACTGAAGAAGAGCTTAAAACCGTTGAGCAGATGGTTAACGAACAGATTCGTGCCAATACTTCTGTAGATACTGAAGTTATGGCGATTGATGAAGCGAAAGAGCGTGGGGCTCAGGCACTGTTTGGTGAGAAGTACGATGACGAAGTGCGTGTTCTTTCCATGGGTGGCGACTTCTCTGTAGAGCTTTGTGGTGGTACTCACGCTGCGCGTACAGGTGATATCGCTATGATGAAGATAATCTCTGAGTCGGGTATTGCGTCAGGTGTTCGCCGTATTGAGGCGATTACGGGTCTTGCAGCTCTTAACTGGTTTGAAGAGAGTGAGTCGTTACTAGGTGAGCTAGGCTCAATGGTTAAAGGTTCACGAGATTCACTGCTAGAGAAATTCCAAGCATTGAACGATCGTGGCCGTTCTCTCGAGAAAGAGATAGAACGATTGAATGCAAAACTTGCCGCAGCACAGAGCGGTGAGTTGCTCTCGTCGGCTCTTGAAATTAACGGTGTCAAAGTTTTAGCAACCGAAGTGCAGGGTGTTGACCCTAAATCACTTCGCGACATGCTGGATCAACTTAAGAATAAGTTGGGTAGCGGTGTGGTTGTTCTTGCTGCACATGATGGTGAAAAAGTGAGTCTTGTAGCCGGTGTGACTAAAGACCTTACGGGCCAAGTTAAAGCGGGCGA
>CATEEE010000251.1 GCA_949499045.1 Marinobacterium sp. xm-d-530
ATCCTGGACATAAAAAAGCCGCCCGGGATGGGGCGGCGAAGGGAGTGCAAATGCACTCAGTTTCCACGACCTTTAGGAAACAGGAGGTCTACAGTGCAGAGGCCTTAGCCACTGCGTCTGAAGCTAGCTTGGTAATACCAGCCCAATCTTTTGCATCGATAAGATCGGTTGGTACCACCCATGAACCACCCACAACGCTAACGCTGGGTAGGCTCAAATAATCGGTGAAGTTGTTTTCGTTAATGCCACCCGTTGGGCAGAAACGAACTTGAGGGAATGGACCAGAAATCGCTTTAAGCATCTTAGAACCACCCGCTGCTTCTGCAGGAAAGAACTTGAACGCTTCAAAACCGAATTCCATCCCCCGCATCATTTCGGCAACCGAACTGATAGCGGGCAGGTAAGGCATATCAGATTCCAAACCTGCTTTAAATAGAGCATCTGTCGCACCAGGGCTAATGGCAAACATACCGCCAGCGGCTTGAACTTGCTGAAACTCTTCCGGCTTAGTGACAGTGCCCGCACCTACGATGACATCATCTACCTTGTCTGCAATCTCTTTAATCACTTCGATCGCTGAATCGGTACGCAAGGTTACTTCAAGAACCTTTAAACCACCCGCTTTCAATGCTTCAGCCAAAGGCACAGCATCTTCAACACGTTCAATCACAAGAACGGGCATGACGGGCGAGGTTGTTAATAACGCATCAACGTTTATGCTCATTATTCGAAAATCCTTTTACTGTTTCGTTCCGAAGAAGATAGAGGCACCCTCTTCCGCACCTGATACTAGAGAACGCATGCCTGCAAACATCTCGCGCCCCATGCCAAACTGGTGAGCTGAAAGATCCTGTGTTGCGCAATCGCGAGCGGCCAATTCAGCCTCATCGACGAGCAGTGTCAGCTCACCTGTGTGAGCATCAAGACGGATCATGTCACCGTCTTGGATCTTAGCAATCGCACCACCGTGCAAAGCTTCTGGTGTAAGGTGAATCGCAGCAGGAATCTTGCCTGATGCGCCTGACATACGGCCATCTGTTACCAGTGCGACCTTATAGCCTTTGTCTTGCAGTGAGCCTAAGAAGGGAGTCAGCTTGTGTAGCTCAGGCATACCGATCGCGGCAGGTCCTTGGAAACGAACGACTACAATACAATCTTTGTTAAGCTCACCTGCTTCATAGAGCGCTTTAAGATCATCCTGTTCGTGAAGTACCACTGCAGGCGCTTCTACAACATAATTCTCGGTCGGAACTGCTGACACTTTGATGACAGAGCGACCTAAGTTACCGCGCATCACTTTCACCCCACCGTTGGTAGAAAACGGTGTTGTAGCAGTCGAAATAACATCCGCATCCAAAGAGGCTTCAGGACCAGCACGCCAAACCAACTTACCCTCTTCCAGGAAAGGTTCTTGTGTGTAGTCTTTAAGCCCATTACCCGTCACTGTCAGGACATCGTTATGCAATAGACCTGCACCTAGTAGCTCGCGGAACAGTAGAGACATACCGCCGGCTGCTTGGAAATGGTTGATGTCAGCTGAGCCGTTTGGATAGATACGAGTTAACAATGGCACGAAGTCAGATAGATCTGACATATCATCCCAATTCACGATGACACCCGCCGCACGAGCCATCGCAATAATGTGCATGGTGTGGTTGGTAGAGCCACCGGTAGCCAGTAACGCGACGATACCGTTAACAATCGCCTTCTCATCGATCACCTGATAGAGCGGACGATAATCTGAACCCAATGAGGTAATACGACAGACCTGCTCCGCAGCCGCTTTAGTCAATTCGTCTCGTAGCGGTGTGTAAGGGTTGATAAATGATGAACCCGGCAGGTGGAGGCCCATCGCCTCCATCAATAGCTGATTGGAATTCGCCGTACCGTAGAAAGTACAGGTACCGGCACTGTGATATGAGTCTGATTCACACTGTAACAGCGCGTCTCGTCCAACCTTACCTTCAGCATACTCCTGACGAATACGGGCTTTCTCTTTGTTAGGCAAGCCACTTGGCATAGGACCTGCAGGTACAAAAATAACAGGAAGATGACCAAAGCTAAGTGCACCGATCAACAGGCCCGGTACGATCTTGTCACAGACACCTAAGCAAAGTGCCGCATCGAACATGTTGTGTGACAGGCCAACCGCAGTAGACATCGCAATGGTATCGCGGCTGAATAGACTCAACTCCATTCCATCTTGACCCTGAGTCACGCCATCACACATAGCAGGAACAGCACCAGCCACCTGTGCAACGCCACCCATACCATTAACAGCTTGTTTGATCAGCTCGGGAAAGTGTTGAAATGGTTGATGCGCCGACACCATGTCGTTGTAAGCTGAGATAATGCCAACGTTGGCACTCTCCATCATTTTTAACGTATTTTTGTCCTGTTCACCACAGGCTGCGAAGCCGTGAGCAAGGTTGCCACAAGCAAGTGTAGAGCGTGTGACTTTAGAGCTTTTCGCAGCCTCCATACGAGCGACATAGTCAGCACGTGTGGCACGGCTTCTTTCAACTATACGATCAGTAACTTCAGCTAACTTAGGATGTACCACTTCCCACTCCTTCGCACCAAGAGGCGTTCTTATATGTAATTTAATTACATTTTAGAGTGGAAGATCGTATCTAACAAGAAAAAATTAAATAAATTACGTAATAAAAATAAAAA
>CATEEE010000252.1 GCA_949499045.1 Marinobacterium sp. xm-d-530
GCAGAGTTAGCTTTAGGCGGCACATTGATCGAAGCAACAACCGACTCAGCTAAGATTCGACCGGCCGCATCATTCAGAGCAACAGTCTCAACATCGGCTATAACAGACAGCTGATCGAACAGCGCTTGGCGCGCATCATCTAAAGGAATCAGCGGCTTCATTGCAGACATTATTCTGCTGACTCCAAGGCCAAGCGGCGCGCTTTAACTTGCTCAAGAAGCGCAACAAAGTTGCATGGACGGTGGCGGTTATCTAGCTGTGATTCAATAATGCTCCAGCCTGTTCGGCAAGCACCGGTTGAGCCGGGCATACAGATGATCAGCGTGCCGTTAGCCAAACCGGCAAACACGCGCGACTGAATAGTCGAGGTGCCGATCTCATCCCAAGAGACCTTACGGAACATCTCACCAAAGCCTTCAACCTCTTTATCGAAAAGAACCTTAAGCGCTTCTGGTGTTGAATCACGCATAGCAAAGCCGGTACCGCCAGTACTCAAAACAACCTGCACTTCAGGGTCCGCAATCCAATGGGAAACTTGTGCACGCAGAAGATAGACATCGTCCGGTAACAAGGCACGATCGATTAGCGTGTGACCTGCCTCGGTAGCGGCATTCGCTAGGAAGTCACCCGAGGTGTCGTTTGTCTCGTTACGAGTATCCGATACGGTCAATACTGCAACATTCAGACTGACAAACTCTTTACCGTTACTGCTCATTGTCTCTCCAAGCTCATACAGAGGAATAATTTAAGGGGTATTATTGCGAACATTAACGACAGACGCACTGATGCGCATCAACCGCCAGTTGCATTCATAAAACGGAGTATTTGCGGCTCGTTCGCTAGATCAAAGTGGTGCTTTTCAGGCTTGAGATCCATAGAGTCGATGATCGCCTGCTCTAACTTAGCCGCACGTGCCTCAGGATCTACTTCGGAGCGCAACAGATCGCGCAGATCCATAGAGTGTTCGTTACCCAAACAGAGCAACAAACGCCCTTCGACCGTCACACGCACACGGTTACACTCGGAACAGAAGTTGTGCGAATGTGGCGAAATAAAGCCAATGCGCGTATTAGAATCTGCCATACGGTAGTAGGTAGATGGGCCGGCTGTCTGCTCTTGGGTCTTCACCAACGGGTAGACCTGCTCAATCAGCTGACGCACATCATCACTCGAGCAGTACGCCTCTTCACGATCATGTTCAGTAATGGCACCCAAGGGCATCTCTTCGATGAAGCTAATGTCCATGTCACGATCACGCGCAAAATTGACCAGATCGACCACTTCATCGTCGTTGCGACCTTTTAAGATCACCGCATTTAACTTAACGCGCTTGAATCCTGCGGCACAGGCCGCATCGATACCGGCGATCACTTGATCAAACTTATCTTTGCGTGTCAGCTCTTTAAAGCGATCCGCTTTGAGCGTATCCAAAGAGACGTTAATGCGTTTTACACCCGCTTCAACAAGATCATTTGCCATAGTCGGCAGTTGCGAGCCATTGGTCGTTAACACCAACTCGATATCCAACTCACCCAACTTTCGGATCAGTGTCAAAATATCACGACGCACAAGGGGCTCACCGCCGGTTAAACGAAGCTTATTAACACCTAAACGAACAAAGGCAGCGCCCACCTCATAGATCTCTTCTAGAGTCAGTACCTGCTCACGCGGAAGAAAGGTCATCTCCTCGGCCATGCAGTAGACGCAACGGAAGTCACAGCGGTCCGTCACCGAGATGCGCACATAGTCAATGTGGCGACCAAACTTATCAATCAGTTTCAATGGTGTATTCATAGGCTCAAGTATAACGACTCGTGTCACAGTTTTTTAGCAATTCTTTGCGAAACTTTACGTTCTGGATCAATGCTTTTGATCAGTCAACGCTCTATTATTAGCACAATCTAATTTAATAGCCTTAAGCAAAGGATTTCCAATGGACACTAAAGCAAAACTGAGCCACACCAGC
>CATEEE010000253.1 GCA_949499045.1 Marinobacterium sp. xm-d-530
CAACAAAAACTGCAGAGTCGATCACGCACTGGGCGTGTCACTTCACTTTCGACTCTAGCCAAAGCTGATGCACTCTATCTAGAGCGCTGGCGTCAGAAAATCGAAACCATCGGTAATCTTAACTACCCTACAGAAGCGCGTAATAGAGGGATTGAGGGCAGCCTACAGATGCTTGTTACCTTGGCTGCCGATGGGAGCGTCAAACAGTTAGAAATCCTCAAGAGTTCTGGCTACTCGATACTCGATGATGCGGCCATTACCACCGTCAGAACCGCCTCACCCTTCGAGCCTTTCCCTAATGATATGCGCCAGCGTCTGGATCGATTGGAGATTATTCGCACTTGGAAATTTGAGAAAAATAATCAAGTGTACTGATATTGAAGCATTTTCAGCTTACACTGAGAGCTCAAGACGATTCGACGTTGTTAAAGGAGAAAGAGATGAGTAATGCCAACCTACTCAAACACCACTTCTTAATGTCTATGCCCAGCTTGGAGAGTGACTACTTTAGCAACAGCCTCATCTATCTTTGTGAACACAGTGAAGAGGGCGCCATGGGAATTGTGGTCAATAAACCGCATGACATCCCAATGGATGAGATTCTCGAACAGCTCGAGCTCCCTGAGAACTCCCCCTTGAACTATCAGCCCGTTTACCAAGGTGGTCCTGTATCTGAAGAGCATGGGTTTATTCTGCACAGACAGGGTGAGCAGGCTTGGAAATCGTCACTGCACCTTCCCGAACAACTGACTTTAACTACATCCCTCGATGTCCTAGAGGCTATTTCGCGTGGCGAGGGACCTGAACACTATCTGTTTGCGCTGGGCTATGCCGGTTGGGGGCCTGGGCAGCTTGATGAAGAGATGAGCCAAAACCTCTGGTTAAGCTCACCCGCAAATTTAGATATACTATTTGATGTTGAGCCGGAATTTAGACTCTCATCAGCAGCGTCTACTTTGGGTGTCGACCTAAACCTAATCTCCGCGCAAGCGGGGCACGCATAATTAAGGTCCAATGACTGAATTAACTGAGAGCGCACTGGGATTCGATTTTGGCTTACGCAGAATTGGTGTTGCCTTTGGTCAGTCATTAACCGCTACGGCCCAACCTCTAAATCCAATTGCTGCAAAAGATGGCATTCCCGACTGGAGTCTAATCGATAAAGTGATCGGTGAGTGGCAACCAAAGATCATCGTAGTGGGCTTACCTCTAAACATGGACGGCACCATCAGTGACATGGCGCGAAGAGCAAGAAAATTCGCCAACCGCATTCATGAACGATCTAAAATACCCTGCTTTCTTTTTGATGAACGATTAACATCACAAGAGGCGAAATCCATTCATCTTGAGAATGGCGGATCAGCCAATTTCGGTGCAGAATCTGTCGACGGTATCGCCGCTCAATTGATGTTAGAAGGGTGGTTTCTTCAAGAACAGCGAATACCAAGCCATGCAAGGCTTGAGGACTATTATGACCAGTAAAACTTTGGACGCTGAACAGCTCCTAGCAAGAATGTGTGACAGTACTCAGCAGTTGATAGAAACTCGCGGGTTAGAAAACCCATACATCATTGGCATTCACAGTGGTGGCGTCTGGTTGGCTGAACGACTTCACCAACACCTGGGGGTTCAGGATGAGATGGGGGTTCTAGACATCTCCTTCTATCGCGACGATTTCACCCGCGTTGGGTTGAACCCTAAAGTAGGTGTTTCAAAGCTGCCAAGCGCAACCGAAGATCGCAACATAATCTTAGTTGACGACGTGTTAATGAGCGGTCGCACGGCAAGAGCCGCGCTTAATGAGCTGTTTGATTTTGGTCGTCCAGCGTCTGTGACTTTGGTAACCCTAATTGACCTTCAACGCCGTGAACTACCCATTCAGGCAGATGTCATTGGCGGTACCCTGACACTGTCCGGCGATCAACAGGTTAAGCTGACAGGCCCCTCTCCTCTTGAACTGACCATCAGTCAGCGTAGTAAATAATAGGAAGCGAACATGTTTAACTTTCCTGACCCAACCCAAGCGCAACTAACCGAAGATGGCCAGCTGAAGCACTTTCTGGATATCGAGGGGCTTCCAGAGTCACTGTTGTTAGAGCTATTGGATACCGCTGATTCTTTTGTCGATATGAGCGAGCAGCAAGTCAAAAAAGTGCCGCTTCTTCGAGGCAAAACAGTCGCCAATCTCTTTTTTGAGAACAGTACTCGAACACTATCGACCTTTGAGCTTGCCGCTAAGCGCTTATCAGCTGATGTACTGAATTTGAACATCAGCACCAGTTCCACAAAAAAAGGTGAGACATTAAAAGATACCTTGATGACCTTGGAAGCGATGCACTCGGATATGTTTGTTGTTCGTCACTCTGATAGTGGTGCCGCGCACTTCATAGCCAGCCAGGTGACGCCAAACGTTGCCATCATCAATGCCGGTGACGGTCGTCACGCACACCCAACCCAAGCGATGCTGGACATGATGACCATTCGTCGTCATAAAGGCGGCTTTAAGCACCTAAAAGTCGCGATCGTCGGCGATATTCTTCACTCTCGAGTGGCGCGATCACAGATTCATGCTTTAAGGATTCTCGGTGTGCCTGAGATTCGTCTGATCGCCCCTCGTACACTGCTGCCACGCAACGTTGAGATGCTTGGGGTCAAAGTCTTTACCGACATGGCACAAGGGCTTCGAGATGCTGATGTCGTCATCATGCTTCGTCTGCAAAAGGAGCGTATGACCTCTGCCCTGTTACCCAGCGAGTCTGAGTTCTTCAAACTCTATGGCCTATCAGAGGAGAAGCTCGCCTTTGCTCACCCTGAAGCGATCGTTATGCACCCAGGGCCAATAAACCGTGGCGTTGAAATCGCATCATCTGTCGCGGACGGACCCAAATCGGTGATTCTGAACCAGGTCACCAACGGTATTGCCGTTAGGATGGCTGTGATGTCGATGGCGATGAGCGGTCAAGTAGCTGAAAGAGCAAAAAAATTAGAGGCAGGAGAGTAAACAGTGCAGATTAAAATTGCCGGCGGGCGCATTATCGACCCTGCACAAAAGATAGACCGTATTGATGACCTATACATTGTCAAAGGCAGGATCGCAGCTGTAGGTGAAGAGCCTGACGGCTTCATCGCAGATGAAGAGTACGACGCTGAAGGTCAAATCGTCTGTCCCGGTCTCATCGATCTGTTTGCCCACTTACGCGAACCCGGTCTAACACAAAAAGGCACTATAGGATCCGAAACAGCGGCGGCCGCAGCAGGGGGTATTACCACACTGGTGGCTTCACCAAACACCAAACCGGTCGTGGATAGTACGGCGGTTGCAGAGCTAGTGCAGGATCGGGCATCCGATGCGGGTATGGCTCGAGTGCTACCTTTGGGTGCACTGACACAGTCAATGCAAGGTGAGCAACTAGCGCCACTGCATGCACTGGCGAGCTCAGGTTGTATTGGATTCACTAACGGTCGCCACCCAATCGACAGCTCGCGCGTGATGCTAAGAGCGCTTGAATACGCCGCCACACATGATCTATTAGTTGTGTTTCAAGCGGAAGATAGAGCACTGGCCGCTGAAGGCTGTATGCACGAAGGGACAACCGCTACACGTCTTGGGTTGAACGGCATTCCTGCTGCAGCAGAAACCATTGAGGTATCGCGCTGTTTGATTCTGATTGAGGAGACCGGTGTAAGAGCTCACTTCGGCCAGCTTTCATGTGCGCAGTCAGTCCTTCTAATCCAGAGTGCCCGTGAGCGAGGCCTCAATGTGACGGCTGATGTGGCGATACACAACCTGCTTCTAACCGATGAAGAGGTCAATGGCTTCAACAGCCTGTTCCACGTCATTCCTCCGCTGCGTTCACAGTTGGATCGTGCAGGGCTTCGTCAAGGCTTAGTCACTGACACGCTTGATGCGATCTGTTCAGATCACCAGCCTCAGGATGCTATCTCAAAAGAGGCACCATTCGCTGCCACTGAGCCGGGCATCAGTGGACTGGAGACACTGCTACCTTTGAGCCTAATGCTGGTGGAACAACAGTTAATCGCTCTTCCTCAGTTAATTGAAAAATTAACGACTGGACCGGCTAAAGTGTTGGGAATTGAAGCAGGCTCTCTTGAAGTGGGAGCTGATGCAGATGTCTGTGTCTTTGATCCAGAAGCCACCTGGACGGTCAACAGTGAGACACTAAAATCTCGCGGCAAGAACACCCCGTTCATTAACACTGAACTGAAAGGCCGAGTCACTCTAACTCTTCTCAATGGCCAGCCAGTCCATCGGTTAAAGTATTAGAGTAAAACGAAAAGACCCAGCCGATGTTGGGTCTTTTTTTGACGGTTTGTCGATCAATTAGTGATTCAAAGTATCGTCTGAATCCTGGAGAGTGAATGACGGTAGGTCATCACCTTCATGTTTTCCTCCTTCATCACTCAGCTTGATCATCAAACGCAAATCATTTGACGAGTCTGCAAACGACAGTGCCACTTCGTAAGTAATGACGCTCTCTTTATAAAGTGCAAACAGCGCCTGATCAAAGGTCTGCATACCCAGATTGCCAGATTTCTTGATGACATCTTTGATCTCGTGCACTTCCCCTTTGCGAATCAGATCCTGAATCAGCGGCGTGTTAATCAGAACCTCAATGGCCGCTCTTCGTCCCTTACCATCCGTCGTGGGCAGAAGTTGCTGCGCAACGATCGCTTTTAAATTCAGTGAGAGATCCATCCAAATCTGATTATGATGCTCGGGTCCAAAGAAAGAGATGATTCGGTCTAGAGCCTGGTTAGCATTGTTAGCGTGTAATGTTGCCAAACAGAGGTGGCCAGTTTCAGCAAATGCCAGTGCGTAGGCCATGGTCTCCGATGAGCGGATCTCACCCATCAAAATAACATCGGGCGCCTGACGTAAGGTGTTCTTCAGTGCAACCTCAAAGGACTCAGTATCTAGACCCACCTCACGCTGCGTCACGATCGACTTTTTATGATGGTGAATGTACTCAATAGGGTCTTCAACGGTAATGATATGCCCCGCTGCATGTTCATTACGGTAATCAATCATTGACGCCAAAGAGGTCGATTTACCGGTCGAGGTACCACCAACAAAAAGGATCAGACCACGCTTTGTCATCGACAGATCTTTTAGAACCTCAGGAAGCTTGAGCTCCTCCATGGTTGGAATGTGATTGGCGATCGAACGCAGCACCATTCCCGGAGTATTGCGTTGTACATAGGCGCTCACGCGAAAACGGCCAATACCGTTCACACTCAGTGCGAAGTTGCACTCATTGGTCGCTTCAAATTCAGCTAGCTGCTTGTCACTCATCGTGCTGTAGACCAGAGCACGTGATTGTGATGAGTTAAGCGACTCGCGAGTCAGTGGCTTAATCGTTCCATCCACTTTGATCGAGGGCGGCGCACCCGCAGTAATGAAAAGATCGGATCCGCCGCGTTCAGTCATTACTTTTAAGAGTTGTGTAAAATCCAAGGGTTACCTCACTTAAAAAATCGATGGGTCTTTGGCACGGGCTGCGGCTTGTTCAGAGGTTATAAACCCTTTCTGAACCAGCTCAAGTAGAGCCTGATCTAACGTCTTCATGCCCACTTGTGAACCAGTCTGAATCGCAGAGTACATCTGTGCGACTTTGTCTTCTCGGATCAGGTTACGTATCGCTGCCGTACCGATCATGATCTCGTGGGCAGCGACTCGACCGCCGCCCGTTTTTTTCAAAAGGGATTGCGAAATAACACCCTGCAGCGACTCAGAGAGCATCGAACGCACCATGTCTTTCTCTGCGGCTGGAAACACATCAATAATACGGTCGATGGTTTTCGCAGCGGAGGTGGTATGCAATGTGCCGAACACTAAGTGACCCGTCTCTGCAGCCGTCAAGGCCAAGCGAATGGTCTCTAAGTCACGCATCTCACCTACCAGGATTACATCAGGATCTTCACGTAACGCAGAACGCAGCGCCGCATCAAACCCTAGGGTGTCTCGATGTACCTCACGCTGGTTAATCAGACACTTTTTACTCTCGTGGACAAACTCAATGGGGTCCTCAATCGTCAAAATATGCTCTGATCGGGACTCATTGATGTAATCCACCATTGCCGCCAAGGTGGTCGATTTACCAGAGCCAGTAGGTCCAGTGACAAGCACCAATCCTTTAGGCTGGTCGGATAGCTGCTGAAATACCTTACCCATACCAAGATCGTCCATGGTAAGGACTTTACTGGGGATGGTACGAAAAACCGCTGCTGCGCCTCGGTTTTGAACAAAACCATTAACACGAAAACGCGCCAGTTGAGGCACTTCAAATGAGAAATCGACTTCAAGCTTCTCTTCGTATTCTTTACGCTGTTTGTCGTTCATAATGTCATACAGCAATCCATGAACCTGCTTATGGTCCATCGATGGAAGTTTGATGCGACGCACATCACCATCGACACGAATCAAAGGGGGCATACCCGCCGTAATGTG
>CATEEE010000254.1 GCA_949499045.1 Marinobacterium sp. xm-d-530
GAGTCGTCTCATCTAGGGTCGATCACAACACAAGGGTGAATAATATGAGTCAAAAAGTTGCACTCGTTACTGGTGGTACCGGTGGCTTGGGTGTCAGTATCTGTCGTAAATTGGCCGATGCTGGTTTTAAAGTCGTTGCCGGTTACAATTCGGGCGGTAATCACGAGAAAGCTAAAGCTTGGCAGGAAGAGCAACGTAAAGATGGCTACGAGATCGAAGTGGCCTATGGTGACGTTACTAACGCAGAGTCTTGCGCTGAGTGTATCGCTACTGTCGAACGTCTAACGGGTGGTTCTGTTGATGTCCTAGTGAACAATGCCGGTATTACTCGTGATGGTCAGTTCAAGAATATGAGCTGGGAGCAGTGGGACGAAGTGCTGAGCGCGAACCTGGACAGTATGTTCCATATGACACGCCTTGTGATTAATCCTATGTTGGAAAAAGGGTTTGGTCGCATCATCAATATCTCCTCTGTGAATGCGCAGAAAGGTCAGTTCGGTCAGGCAAACTACTCAGCGGCTAAAGCGGGTATCCACGGCTTTACTAAGGCGCTGGCGCAAGAGGTGGCTGCAAAAGGGATTACCGTCAACACGGTTTCACCAGGTTATATCCTAACCCCAATGGTGGCTAAGATTGATCAGGCCATTCAGGATAAGATTACCTCAACAATTCCTGTTAAACGTTTCGGCACACCCGATGAAATCGGTCGCACTGTGGCGTTCATTGCTGATGACGAGTCTGGTTACATGACCGGTGCGGACTTCTCAGTGAATGGTGGTCTTCACATGTTCTAGTCCCTGCTGGGATTATTCGATGTCAGACGCAATCCTGTTTGGATTCAAAATAGGTGCGTCTGTCATCTCTATGCGCTTAATTTACTTCAACCGACCCGTCCACATAGATCCATTTATCCCCCTCTCGTCGAAAATTGGACCGCTCATGCAGAACGCCGGTTCTACCATCCGCCGCTTTAAAATGAGCATTGAACTCTACCTGTCCTTTTTGATGCAGAGCTCCGCCCTCAAACGTATCCAGTATCTCCAGTTTCACCCACTCTGTTGAGCGAAGCTCCTGTGCCAGCATTTTCGCTTCACCGGGTGATCGTCTCTCAGGCGCTAAGGTATCGATCAGATAGTCCACTGCACCGACAGAAAAAGCGGTGTAGCGTGAACGCATCAATTTTTCAGCAGTGGGTGCAACAGCGATACCGCCTAGGTAGGGTTGGCAGCACTCTGAAAAAGGGGTGCCACTGCCGCAAGGACATTTTGATTCAGTGGGATTGTTTAGCATTTTTAGAACTCTCTTAGCCAGATAGGAATAGGCCTGTTACTCTTATGACTATTATCAGCAATTTTCATCAAGGATGCGAAGATGACTGCGCAAAACGAGACGTTTTTTTGGCACGACTACGAGACCAGCGGTACTGATCCGCAACGAGATCGTCCCATGCAGTTTGCCGGTATTCGTACTGATGCCGATCTCAACATTATTGAGGATCCGGTGATGATTTACGCTCGTCCTGCCGATGATATGCTGCCGCACCCTATGGCCTGTTTGATTACCGGGATTACGCCGCAAATTGCTTTAGACAGGGGAGTGAGTGAAGCGGAGTTTATTGCCAAAATTCATGCGGAGCTGGCGCGGCCAGGTACCTGTGGTGTCGGCTACAATTCAATTCGCTTTGACGATGAAGTAACGCGTAATACGCTCTATCGCAATTTCTATGACCCCTATGCGCGCGAGTGGCAAAATGGCTGCTCCCGTTGGGATATTATCGATATGCTGCGATTAACACGCGCCCTTCGACCCGATGGAATCGTTTGGCCTACCTACGAAGATGGTACGCCGAGTTTGCGTCTAGAAGATCTGACGAAAGCGAACGGTATCGAGCATGGTAGTGCTCACGATGCGTTATCGGATGTCTATGCCACCATTGCGATGGCCAAGTTGGTCAAAGAGAAACAACCCAAACTTTTTGAGTATGTGATCCATAATCGCTCCAAGTTGGCGATCCAGAAACTGATCGATCCGCAAAGCATGAAGCCGGTGTTGCACGTCTCTTCACGTTACCCTGTTGAGCAGGGCAACATGGCGGTTGTTGCACCCATCGCAGTGCATCCAACCAACAAAAATGCCACCATTGTCTGGGATCTAAGACAGGATCCAGCGCCTCTTTTTGAACTCTCCGCAGAGCAGATTAAACAGACTCTCTACTTGCCGCGTGATCAGCGTGATGAGAATACGCCCAAGTTGGCTTTGAAATTACTGCATGCGAATCGTTGTCCCATCGTGGCGCCTGCCAATATGTTGCGGGGTGATGAGCCGACTAAGTTTGCCATTGATGGCGATCAGTGTCGTGCGAATTTGGCGTTATTGCGCAATGAACCCAATCTTCGAGAGAAACTGATGGCAGTCTATCATGAGGACCGAGATGCGATTGCTGATCCAGATCTGCAGATCTACTCAGGGGGATTCTTCTCCAATGATGACAAAAAATTGATCGATCGAGTGCGTGAAGCGGATGTGGAGAGTTTATATGAGCTGCAACTTCCGTTTCAGGATCCACGCCTAGAGGAGATGTTGCTGCGCTATAAAGGTCGAAATTTTCCTGAAACCTTAACCGATGAAGAGCAGCTGAGTTGGGAAGAGTTTCGAGCGCAAAAACTATTAAAAGGCACCGGTGGTTACCTTACCTTTGAAGCACTCTATTCAGAACTGAATCGTATCGCTGAGTTACCGGAAACCACCGCTGATCAGAGAGCAATACTCGAAGATATCGCCCTCTACGCTGAGTCTATCTACCCCTTTGAGCCTTAGAGAGTATTATTGAGGCTGCTCAGGGTTTGCCTCTATCCACAGTTTATGTTCTAGCAGCTGATCGGCACGTTGGAGTATCTGCTCAGCCGTCAGAGTGTCTAACGCAGTAAGAAGTTGCTCTCGAGTATCAAAGTTTAGGTTGTCACGATCAATCTCTCGCCAGAGTCTTGCAGTTTCATCAGCTAACCGCTTAGACGGCGAGGCAATACGTGAACGAAGACTGGCACGATACTGTTCAATATTTTGCTCCAGTTCTGCTTCTAACCCTGCACGCCAGCCTGTTAGGAAGTCTCTGTAAGCTTGTTTCAATGCTTGTGAATCAGCCGTTGGAGATTGCACGGTTAAACCAACCCCAGGTGTTTCGCCTATGGGTAGAAAGTTCGAAAAGACCACGTACCCCATTTGCTGTTCTGTTCTAAGCTGAGTGTAAAAGGGTGTCGAGATAAGTTCGTTGATCAGAGCGGTTTCAACGCGTGCTTGAGCAGTATCACTATCGGCTTGGAGGTATAGTAATAGGGCGGAGTCTGTATGCGCCACCGAGACCGCTTGGACACTCTCTCCCAGAACTACTTTCTTCGCTTTTAGAGGGCTAACTTTAGCGGGTTTCATCCCGGAGAGTGTCGAGTGAACAGTTGAACTGATCGACTCGGCTTGTTCACGACTGACATTGCCGTGGATGAACAGTTTTAACTGTCCCTCCGCGAGAAGGCGTTCCCTCTGCTCTAATAGATCTGCCAGTGTTATCGAGTCAACGGCAGCGAGCTTCTCCTCACTGCTCCAGCTGTTAAGTAACTCGCGGTAGAGCAGTGCAAAGGTACGGTTGTAGGGTTTATCTTTAAGACTGTTGGCCAGATCCTCTTTAAGATTCTGCTTTAGGCGTTCAAACAGAACCTCATCCTGCAAGGACATGTTCAGTGAATTAAGCAGTGTTTCTAACAGGCGATCCAGTCGCTGATTGTAGCCGCTTACCTTAATTGAGACCCCTCGCAAGTGCGGGTATAAATCGGCATTCAGCCCAGCCAGTGCGGCATCGTAGAGTGCCTCATTGAGCTGTTCGTTAATCATGTCAGTCAACAGCGAATTAGCGACAGAGGCTTTTGCGTCGGGCTGAGCCTGATTGGATAAAATCGCCAGATTGATCGCCCCTCTCGGTTGCTTATAACTGACATCAATCATATGCAGTGCTGTGAGATTGTCCGTCTCAAAAATTGTCTCTGGGATTTCTGTGGTCGTCTCTTCTAGCAGCTCGAACTGATCAGCAATGTAGGGATTCAACGGTTTAATGCTAAGAGCTGGAATAGGTTTTGGATTCCTCCAGCGCTCTAGAAGATCAGGTTCTATCCTTGCAATGCCGTAATCGATCTCATAGCGTGGCTCCACCTGATCTGTCTGGACGTTTTGCGAATAGAGGCCTAACACTAGGTTATCGGCTGTCATGTATGACAGATAATCATCAATTAAAGCTGCATCAAATTGATCAAATGCGTAGGAGGCTCTGATCAATTCAGCCTCGGGGTAGTCCACCATCATCTGTGACAGACGCATCACGTTGTGGATCGGTTCTGAACTTTGCTGGAATCGAAACTCATTCATCGCTAGACGAGCCTGTTCGTCAAATAACGACTGTTGAACGCCGGCCTGTTTGATGAGCTCTATTTTGCTAAACAC
>CATEEE010000255.1 GCA_949499045.1 Marinobacterium sp. xm-d-530
ATCGTATTGCCTAAGAAGGGAAACGACTTTTTGATCATCAAATTCACCCTGAGTTTTATCATTATGGTGAATGTGTGTGTCGAAGATAGGAAGTGAGCTAGCCCAACCTTTAAGGCTTAAGGAGAGGATGGACATTGTAATTAGAGTGTTCATCTTTGTATTTACGTTGATAGTCAAACTTCGGATTCTGAAATTAATTAATCAAGAATCGCTAAAAAGTTGGTATTAACTTTGCATGTTATTTTGCAAATATCTGACTATTTAAAAATTTATTCTGTAGTTAAGTCAGACAATGAAAGAGGACTAAGATGTCAGTGTATCTGACAAAGTTGATCTCATGAAATCCGTACGCCATTGAATGGCATTTTCGGCTCGTTGCAAGTTATACGAGGAAGTATGGAGGATCAAAGCACCGTAGCGCGTTACACCAACGTAGCAATGCAGAGCTACCACTCCATTATCGGTATAGTAAATGACGTCTTGGATCTATCTAAGATGTCCGAGAACAAAGTTGAAATATACCCTGAGCCCAGTAGCGTTGCGGAGTTGGTGTCCCTCGTTTCTTCAGAAATGGGAGCGGTAGCCTTGAATTAGGGTATCGATTTATCGAGTTCTTGCTCTCCCGAACTCGCTGGTCAGACTCGCTTGATCGACCGTGCCCGTCTCACACAGCTTTTACGAAATTTTCTCTCAAATGCGGTCAAGTTTACGAAATCAGGCTCGGTCACAATCGACGCTCAAGTAGGGTCGAATGCCGATGAGGTGGTAATTACGATCAATGATACAGGTGTTGGGATTCCTGAAGATAAACTGAGCGCCATATTTGAGCCGTTTGAACAGGTGGAAAGCTCGCGCGCTGTCGAGCGCAGCGGCACAGGGCTCGGTTTGCCAATCGCTAAGCAGTTAGCGGAGTTGATGGGCGGTTCGATTACTGTCAAGTCCACTGAGGGCGTCGGAACCACTTTTACGGTTGTTTTAAAGCTGCCCCAAACCACACTAGCCCGTACGGACAAGCTCGGCGCAATCGACATATCGAAGCTCCAGCCAGCCCGCATCCTATTGGCTGAAGATGTTATGACGAATCGGATGATCTTCAACGCTTTACTAAAAGATTGCCCCTATACAATCGATGAGGTTGAGAACGGAGAGTTGGCTGTTCAGCGAGCGCTGTCTGAGGACTACGACCTTGTGTTTCTCGATATACAGATGCCTGTCATGGATGGTCTATCAGCACTGCATGCGCTGAAGACTGTTGATTACCCCAAACGTATCATCGCCTGTACAGCAAATGTGATGAAGGAAGATATCGCGCAGTACATGGATGCGGGGTTTGATAGCGTTATCGGCAAGCCATACCTGAAAGAGGATCTGGTAGCGTGTATACAAACGGCGGTTACCCGAGGGGGCTTCTCTTCCACTAATCGTTAGAGGAAGATCTTGTCCCAAAATAGATGCTTAGTCTCGGATAAACCAATGCCGTCAAATACGGTGCTGCCAAATCTGAAAGTGGCCGAATAAACTTCAATTGGAATATCCACCAAGGAGAGCTTCATCTTTTTTGGCGTGAAACGGTGGCCGATGTACTGCAAGCAAAGAGTGTGCCTTTCATCTTATAGCTCGGTTAAAAATGGGTTTAAAAAGAAGCATTCGAAAGTCCCTGTAGTTGAGAAGCCTTTTAGCAGTTCAGTCATACAAGCCGCTTTACAGTCGTTGAAGAGTTAACAGTAATAAGCAGCGTCGGAGTTA
>CATEEE010000256.1 GCA_949499045.1 Marinobacterium sp. xm-d-530
AAGAAAAACATCTAGGTTACTAATCAAAGGAGAAGACCCTGATGTCTAAATCAACAATGTTTAAATCTGCTGCACTAGCCTTAGCTGTCTCTGCAACGAACCTTGCAATGGCTGCTGATACGATCAAAGTGGGCGTACTCCACTCTCTATCAGGTACTATGGCGATCAGTGAAACAACACTGAAAGATACCATGCTGATGTTGATCGAAGAGCAGAACAAAAAGGGCGGTCTGCTAGGCAAACAGCTTGAACCCGTTGTAGTCGATCCAGCGTCTAACTGGCCACTGTTCGCAGAGAAAGCGCGTGAGTTGATTGAGAAAGAGAAGGTAGATGCGATCTTCGGTGCTTGGACATCGGTATCACGCAAATCGGTTCTGCCGGTTATTGAAGAGCTAGACAGCCTAATGTTCTACCCCGTTCAGTATGAAGGTGAAGAGTCATCTAAAAACGTTTTTTACACAGGTGCAGCGCCTAACCAGCAAGCGATACCTGCTGTTGATTATTTGATGAATGAACTAGGCGTAGAGCGCTGGGTACTAGCTGGTACTGACTATGTCTACCCACGCACTACCAACAAAATTTTGGATGCCTACCTGAAAGCGGCCGGTGTTGCTGAAGAGGACATTATGGTGAACTACACGCCATTTGGTCACTCTGATTGGCAGTCGATTGTATCGGACATTAAGAAGTTCGGTTCAGCAGGTAAAAAGACAGCTGTTGTTTCAACGATTAACGGTGATGCCAACGTTCCATTTTACAAAGAGCTAGGTTCACAGGGTATTAGCTCAGAAGATATTCCTGTGGTTGCCTTCTCGGTAGGTGAAGAGGAACTTTCAGGTATGGATACGGGTCCGCTAGTCGGTCACCTGGCCGCTTGGAACTACTTCATGAGTGTTGATAGCGAGGTAAATGATGAGTTTATCGAAAACTGGCACGCATTCATTGGTAACGAAGATCGTGTAACCAATGACCCTATGGAAGCACATTACATTGGCTTCAATATGTGGGCTAAGGCTGTAGAGAAAGCAGGTACTACTGACCCATCTGCTGTTCAAGATGCTCTGATCGGTGTTTCTGTACCTAACCTCACAGGTGGTCTATCTACCATGATGCCTAACCACCACATTTCTAAACCGGTTCTGATCGGTGAGATTCAGGACGATGGTCAATTTGAAGTGGTCTCTTCAACCTCAGGTTTGGTGGTTGGTGATGCATGGTCTGACTTCCTAGAGGGCTCAAAGGACCTAATCTCTGATTGGCGCCAACCTCTATCTTGCGGTAACTACAACGTGAAGACCGCAACCTGTTCTGGACAGAACTTCTAATCTTTCTTAACAAGAATAGACCAGGCGGCAGTTACTGCCGCCTTTTTTCCACCTGTAAGGAATCTCATTATGATGCGATCTTTATGCAAATCGCTTCTAAGCTCTCTGATGCTGATTATGTCACTCGCTGCTCTGCCTGTTTTAGCAGGCGAAGCTGAGTTTAATCAGTACGAAGAGAAACTAACAAAAGCAAAGTTTACTGAAAAGTCACAGATCATCAGTGATTGGATGGCTGCCGATTCTGGTGAGGCCTTGTCGTTGATGCAAATGATGCTGGATAGCCAGCTCTACTACCACAAAAAAGAGAAACAGCTCTACCGAGTCGAGAAGGCAGAAAAGGGAGCTGAGGCTTTCAAGCTTCGAGATGGTAGTTCGGTTGTAATCGCAAATAAGCGTCACTTTAAACGCGTCAGTATCAATAACACTTTGCGTTCTGAATTTGGTGCACTGCTTTCGACAGCGGCTCTTCTAGCAGAGAGTCCCGTTGAACGACGCAGTGCAGCCTTAGATTTGATTGGAACCGCAACCCCAGAGGTGGTGGGGCAATTGCGAGAACTGATTAAGTCTGAATCCAATATCTCTGTCCAAGAGGCCTTTAATATTGTGCTAGCGGTGGCCGATCTCAATAGCGATGAAGCATCGTTAGTTGAAGCTGCCATTTCAACGCTTGCGAATACTCTCGAGCCCTCGGCACTCGCAGCGTTAACTGAGTTTGTTGAGCGCACCAGTGATGAGCAGTTATTAGCCGCGGCCAATAAGGCCATTCAAACACACCATGATCAGGCCTCTTTTTACTCAGGTGTTGAGACAGTCTACTTCGGACTCAGTTTAGGTTCGGTATTGGTGCTTGCTGGTATTGGGTTGGCGATTACCTTTGGTGTTATGGGTGTGATCAATATGGCCCATGGTGAGTTGATTATGATCGGCGCCTATACAACCTATGTGGTTCAGTTGTTGATGCCTAACTCGATTGAATACTCACTGTTTGTTGCGATTCCAGCCGCATTTGTTGTCTCAGGTCTTGTTGGTATCGCCATTGAACGAGGCGTTATACGTTTCTTGTACGGCCGACCACTAGAAACCTTGTTGGCCACCTTCGGTATCTCACTGGTGTTACAACAAGCGGTTCGCTCGATTTTCTCGCCACTTAATCGAAGTGTTGAAACGCCTTCATGGATGGCGGGTTCAATCGAGATCAATCCGCTTCTATCGCTGACTGAGAGCCGCCTTTACATCATATTCTTCTGTCTCTTTGTCTTTGTTGCACTCTCTCTCGTCATGAAACGAACTCGCCTAGGTCTTCAGGTGCGTGCCGTGTCACAGAACCGCGCGATGGCTCGTGCCATGGGTGTTCGCTCAGAGTGGGTCGATGCGATGACCTTTGGTTTAGGTTCGGGTGTTGCGGGTGTCGCGGGTGTGGCTCTTTCTCAGCTTACCAACGTGGGACCGAATTTAGGTCAGGCTTACATTATCGACTCCTTTATGGTGGTCGTCTTTGGCGGTGTCGGAAACCTTTGGGGAACACTGGTTGCAGGGTTAAGCCTTGGTCTTGCTAACAAAGTGATGGAACCATGGGCTGGTGCTGTTTTAGCAAAAATCCTAGTGCTTGTGTTCATTATTCTCTTCATCCAAAAGCGTCCGCGTGGTTTGTTTCCACAACGTGGCAGAGCAGCGGAGGGTTAATTCGATGTTTCTATTACAGATCCTTAAAAACGATAAGGGCGGGCGTTGGCTCATCGGCTTATTGATCGCTCTGATTGTTGCCGTACCGGTACTTAACAGCCTACCAGCTGATTCAGCTCTGCATGTGCCGACATACACTATTTCTCTATTAGGTAAATACCTAACACTGGCGCTATTAGCGGTTGCTGTCGACCTGGTCTGGGGCTACCTAGGGATTCTTACTCTGGGTCATGCTGCATTCTTTGCACTGGGCGGCTACGCAATGGGCATGTACTTAATGCGACAAATCGGTGATCGAGGTGTCTATGGTAATCCTGATCTACCAGACTTCATGGTCTTTCTTAACTGGCAGGAGTTGCCCTGGTTTTGGAGTGGGTTTGATCAGTTCTGGTTCGCGGCCCTGATGGTCTTAATAGTGCCCGGCTTGTTGGCCTATGTCTTTGGGGCATTAGCCTTTAGATCTCGCGTATCAGGCGTCTACCTATCGATTATCACTCAAGCGTTAACCTACGCGTTGATGCTGGCGTTCTATCGTAATGAGATGGGCTTCGGTGGCAACAATGGCCTGACAGATTTTAAAGATATCATCGGTTTCAGTCTGTCAGATGATACGACCAAGATTGGACTCTTTATCGCCAGTGCAGTGGCTCTAATAGTCGGATATCTAATCAGTCGTGCCTTGACAGAAAGCCGTGCTGGTCGGGCCTGTGTGGCGGTTCGTGATGCCGAATCACGCGCTCGCTTTATGGGCTACCGAGTTGAAAACATCAAACTTTGGGTGTTCACCATTTCAGCGATGATTGCTGGCGTCGCGGGTGCACTCTATGTCCCACAGGTTGGCATTATTAACCCGAATGAATTTTCACCTCTGAACTCCATTGAGGTAGTGGTTTGGGTCGCTGTGGGTGGTCGAGCGTCACTCTATGGTGCGGTTATTGGGGCCCTATTGATTAACTATGCGAAATCTTACTTTACCGTTGAACTTCCGGATGTTTGGCTATTCGCTTTGGGCGGTCTGTTTGTATTAGTAACACTCTTCTTACCCAAAGGGGTGGTAGGTCTAATTCGTAAAAAGGAGACCGTCTAATGTCTGGGTTCTCACTGCAAGAGTTTATGCGTCGTGATCAGGTCTTCGATATTGTGAATGCCGCACAGAGTGACCAACTCAATGTCGATAAGCAGATCCTTCTCTATCTTGAAGGGCTATCGGTCAGTTTTGATGGCTTTAAAGCGATCAATGATCTCAATCTCTACATTCGAGATGGAGAGTTGCGCTGCATCATTGGTCCAAATGGTGCCGGCAAAACCACCATGATGGATATCATTACCGGTAAGACTAAACCTGATACTGGCACCGCCTATTTTGGTCAAACGATTGACCTACTCAATATGGATGAACCCGCCATTGCTGAAGCTGGGATAGGGCGTAAGTTTCAAAAACCGACTGTCTTTGAAAACCTATCGGTATTTGCCAACCTGGAGTTGGCGATGGCACAAAATCGAGATTTTATCTCCCTATACAGTGCTAAGCTCAACACCGAACAGTCAGATCGAATTGCGGACGTGCAGCAGTTGATCGGTTTGGCGGATCACACCTTTAAATTGGCAGGTGCCTTGTCGCACGGACAGAAACAGTGGTTAGAGATTGGCATGCTGTTAATGCAACGCCCACGACTGCTGTTGGTGGATGAACCTGTTGCGGGCATGACGCACCAAGAGATGGATAAAACAGCCGAGCTACTGATCTCTTTAGCGGGTAAACACTCAGTGGTGGTAGTCGAACACGATATGGAGTTTGTTCGAAACCTCTCTGAGGGTGGTCGAACGGTGAGCGTGCTGCATCAGGGGTCGGTTTTAGCCGAAGGGACCATGGATCAAGTACAGAATGACGACCGCGTTAAGCAGGTCTACTTAGGGGAGTAGTGGGATGCTTGAACTTAACAAAGTAAATCAGTTTTATGGTGAAAGCCATACTCTTTGGGATCTCGACTTGACCGTCAAAGAGGGTGAGTGCAGCGTTTTAATGGGGCGAAATGGCGTGGGTAAAACGACGCTATTGGATTGTGTAATGGGGCATAACAAGATAAAACAGGGCGAGATTCGCTTCATGGGTGAGGATATCTCTAAGCTCACCGTTGAGAAACGCCCTTACATTGGCATTGGGTATGTGCCACAGGGTCGTCAAATTTTTCCTTTGATGACGGTAGAAGAGAATCTTCAGATAGGTTTGCCTGTTTTGCCACGTGGTGCACGTAAGATACCCGACTATATTTTTGATCTATTCCCCGTTTTAAAAGAGATGCTAGCTCGTCGCGGTGGGGATCTAAGTGGTGGACAACAGCAGCAGTTAGCCATCGCTCGAGCGCTTGTAGTGAATCCCAAATTGTTGATTCTGGACGAGCCCACAGAGGGTATTCAGCCCAACATTGTCCAGCATATTGGCGATATTATTCGCCAATTGAATCAAGAGCTTGGCCTGACGGTACTGCTCGTTGAGCAGAAGCTCCCGTTTGCTCGAAAAGTCGGTGATGTCTTCACACTGCTGGATCGTGGTCGTAATGTTGCTGCTGGCTCAATGGATCAACTTGATGATACATTGGTTTCAAAGTATCTAACGGTTTAAGGGATTTTGTGAACGCACTGACTAGTCGCCAAGGGTGGCATGCTGAACTGACTCTCGGGTACCAACTGCGTGGGGAAAAGACGCGATTGGTAGACTCCAAACGAGAGGGACCGCTTGCGGTTCAGCGCGCTTTTTATCCAGAGGGTGAGGTTTGCCACACCTACCTTCTTCATCCTCCAGGGGGCGTTGTTGCGGGCGATGACCTCAATATCAATTTGACGGTCTCAAAGGATGCAAAGGTTCTTCTTACGACCCCGGGTGCAACTAAGTTTTATCGCTCTATTGGCCCTGTGGCTGAGGTTTTCCAACGCTTGGATGTCGCCTGTGAAGGCTCTCTAGAGTGGATGCCGCTTGAGAACATCTTTTTCCCTGGTACCCAATCTCATATTGTGACCGAGGTGCATTTAGAGTCTGGAGCACACTTTATTGGCTGGGAGATCAACTGTTTTGGTCGTCCCTCTAATGAAGAGCGTTTCGATACGGGACGGATAAGTTCAGAGATGCGAATTTATCGGGACGGTGAACCTGTGTTGTTTGATCGATTTGCAACTGATGCAAACTCTCTGATCGACAGTGCGATTGGCTTAAAAGGGGTGTCAGGTTATGCTTCGATGGTTGCAACAGTTGATGACCAGGATCTGTTAGAACAGGTGCAACAACTGCTTTCAAATGACCCTCTTTCAGGTGCCACCATGATGGATGGTCTACTGGTGGTCCGCACCATTTCGGAGCAGAGTCAGGAGGTTATCTCCCTCTTTTCCAAGGTTTGGCACCTTATTCGCCCCCGATCCCTTGGTAAAGAGGCTGTAGTGCCTCGTATTTGGGCAACTTGAACCCAGTTGATTTTAAAACGCACTCAAAGAGTGCGTTTTTTTTGAGAAAAATTCGGTTTAGGAAATCCTATTTTTGTACATTATCGAAGTTTTCAAGATGATGGCTGCAGTTTAGATGATTTTGGACTCTTTTTGGTTTTTTTATAAAAACTGGTCCCCATTTTGCTATGTCTAATTAATTAACTCTCATGAACACCGTCTTAAGGGAAATATCATGGAACTGACACCCAGAGAGAAAGACAAACTCCTCTTGTTCACTGCGGCGCTGCTTGCTGAGCGTCGTAAGGATCGCGGTTTGAAATTGAACTACCCTGAAGCCGTTGCATTTATCAGTGCTGCGGTCATGGAAGGGGCGCGTGATGGCCGCACCGTTGCGGAATTGATGGACTATGGCCGCACCTTGCTGACACGTGAAGAGGTTATGGAGGGCGTTCCAGAGATGATCCATGACGTGCAGGTTGAGGCGACCTTCCCTGATGGGACCAAGTTGGTCACTGTGCATGAACCGATCGTTTAAAAGGTGTTGAGATGATTCCAGGTGAATACAAAGTTGATGCAGGGAGCATCGCGCTTAATGAAGGTCGTGAGACGGTTAAAGTGACTGTGGCTAATACCGGCGATCGACCGGTTCAGATTGGGTCTCACTATCACTTCTATGAGGTGAACGAAGCACTTATCTTTGATCGTGAGAAAGCACGTGGTTTCAGGCTGAACATTGCTGCGGGTACAGCGGTCCGTTTTGAACCAGGACAATCCCGCGACGTTGAGTTGGTTGCACTGACGGGCGATCGAGTTGTCTATGGGTTTCAAGCCAAAGTCAGTGGCCAATTGGATTAGGAGATCAGAATGTCTGTTATTGATCGCACAGCGTATGCCGAGATGTTTGGTCCAACTACGGGTGACCGTGTTCGTTTAGCGGATACCGAACTCTGGTTGGAGGTCGAGAAGGACTACACGACCTACGGTGAAGAGGTTAAGTTTGGCGGGGGTAAAGTCATCCGTGATGGCATGGGTCAGAGCCAAGCCTGCCGTGTCGACACACCGGATCTGGTCATTACCAATGCTTTGATTCTTGATCACTGGGGCATTGTTAAAGCCGATGTAGCAGTCCGCGATGGCCGTATCTTTGCTATTGGTAAAGCGGGCAACCCTGACATCCAACCCAATGTTGATATTGTTGTAGGCCCCAGTACCGAAGTGATTGCCGGCGAAGGCAGTATTTTGACTGCAGGTGGCATTGACGCACATATTCACTTTATCTGTCCGCAACAGGTCGATGAGGCCCTCTGTTCAGGGGTCACAACGATGATCGGTGGCGGAACAGGCCCTGCGACCGGTACCAACGCGACTACTTGTACACCAGGCGCATGGAACATTGCCCGAATGCTAGAGGCGGTAGATTCCTTGCCTATGAATTTCGGCCTTTTAGGAAAAGGCAATGCCAGTCTACCTGAGCCGTTAATTGAGCAGGTCGAAGCAGGTGCCATTGGCCTTAAGTTGCATGAGGACTGGGGTACCACGCCGGCTTCGATCGATAACTGCCTGAGCGTTGCTGAAAAATACGATGTTCAGGTAGCGATTCATACGGACACATTGAACGAATCAGGCTTTGTCGAATCGACCCTCGATGCGATTGGTGATCGAGTGATCCACACTTACCATACTGAAGGCGCTGGCGGTGGTCATGCTCCTGATATTATTAAGGCTGCGGGTCTTAAAAATGTTCTGCCATCATCGACCAACCCAACACGTCCTTACACGATCAATACCGTCGATGAGCATCTCGATATGTTGATGGTCTGTCACCATTTAGATCCAAGCATTGCTGAAGATGTCGCGTTTGCTGAATCGCGTATTCGTCGTGAAACCATCGCTGCAGAGGATATTCTCCATGATTTAGGTGCTTTTTCGATGATCTCATCGGATTCACAAGCGATGGGTCGAGTCGGTGAAGTAGTGATTCGCACTTGGCAGACGGCACATAAGATGAAAGTTCAGTGTGGCCCATTGGAGGCCGACTCTGAGCGTAACGATAACCACCGTTTGAAGCGCTATATTGCTAAGTACACCATTAACCCGGCTATCGCCCACGGTATATCGCACGAAGTAGGTTCGATTGAAGTGGGTAAACTGGCTGATCTGGTGTTATGGAAACCGGCCTTCTTTGGCATTAAACCCAGTCTTGTGTTGAAAGGTGGAATGATTGCAACAGCCCCAATGGGGGATCCTAATGCGTCCATTCCAACACCTCAGCCTGTTCACTATCGTCCGATGTTCGCCAGTATCGGTAAAGCGGCACAAAGCACATCGATGACCTTTTTATCCCAAGCGGCCGTTACTGCCGGAGTGGCTGATGAACTGGGTCTGCAATCGATGATTGGTGTAGTAAAAGGGTGTCGAACCGCGACTAAAGATCAGATGATTCATAATGATTGGCAGCCAGACATTCAGGTAGATCCTCAGACCTATGAGGTGACTGCCGATGGCATGACATTGACCTGTGAACCGGCTGAAGTATTGCCTATGGCACAGCGCTATTTCCTATTTTAAAGAGCCTTGGATAGATGATTAAACTGAATAAAAAACGAGAGCCTCAATCAGCTGATACCGATCTCACGCTCGAGTTAACCATTGATCAGCGCATTCGCAGCCGACTAAGAGTGACGCTTTCCAACGGCACAGAGGCGGGTCTGGATCTGCCGCGTGGTGAGATTCTTCGCGGTGGCGAACAGTTAACCAATGACGACGGATTAGTGGTAACCGTGCTAGCCGCTGCAGAACCGCTCTCTGTAGTCAGGACCGATGATCCATTGCTTAAATCTCGTATTTGTTACCACTTAGGTAACCGCCATGTGCCGCTTGAGATCAATGATCAATATGTCAGCTATCAACATGATCATGTGTTGGACGATATGGTGGTTGGATTGGGTGGCTCTGTGACCTGTGA
>CATEEE010000257.1 GCA_949499045.1 Marinobacterium sp. xm-d-530
GCCATCTTTACCGGTGTATTCACGATCACCGTTGATGGTACGAGTGAATGACTTGCCACCTTTATTGATGGTCTCGCTGAGTGTGCCTTTGATTAGACCCAACCAGTTGCGGTAAACCAAAGTCTTGTCTTCAGCATCAACAGCCGCAACAGAGTCTTCACAGTCCATGATGGTCGTGAGCGCTGATTCCATCACAATATCTTTAACGCCGGCTTTGTCTTCTGAACCGATCTGGCTTGAAGCGTCGATCTGAATTTCAAAGTGCAGACCGTTGTTGATCAAAAGAACCGACTCTGGCGCTGCGGCGTCGCCCTTGTAGCCGACGAACTGATCTGGGTTAGCTAACGCAACGGCTTGGCCATCAACAGTGGCGACCAGTGAACCATTCTCAACAGTGTAAGCAGTCACATCAGCGTGTGAGCCTGATGCAAGAGGTGCTGATTCGTTAAGGAAGTCACGACCAAATGCAATAACTTTAGCACCACGTGCTGGGTTGTACTCTTTAGTGATCTGCGAACCGCCATCGGTAGAGATCACATCGGTACCATAAAGTGCATCGTATAAGCTGCCCCAACGAGCGTTGGCCGCGTTCAGTGCAAAACGTGCATTCATGACAGGAACCACTAGCTGTGGGCCTGCCATTGTCGCCATTTCAGGATCGACATTAGAGGTCGTAATCTTAAAGTCAGGACCCTCTTCAACCAGGTAACCGATCTCTTTCAGGAAGGCTTTGTACTCTGCAAAGTCGTAACCGTCTTGATGCGCGCGATACCACTCATCCATCTGCTCTTGGATCTGATCACGCTTCGCTAGCAATTCGCGGTTGCGAGGGGCTAGGTCATGAATAATCGATGCGAATGAGCTCCAAAATGCATCAGTGCTGACGCCTGTGCCTGGAAGTACTTCGTCGTTAACGAAGGTGTAGAGTTCTGTAGCGACCTGAAGGCCATTAACTTCGGTACGTTGAATCATAATTACTCCTGAGTTTCGCGTAGGCCGGCTTTTTGTTGCCGATGGGGTCGCGGTTTCAATTTGTGCTAAGCAACATTAAACGACTGCTGCATATATGTAACCCACCTTTAGTCTCAAGTGTGAAATGTTCTATTTCATACTGTGGAAAATGGGTCTGTTTTTCATAGTGTGGGATTAGAAATGGAAAAGCCCAGCTTTGCTGGGCTTCGGTCTCTCTAAAATCGACTTAGAAGAGTCGGCGACAACGAATCGTGCCATCAATTTCAGACAGTTTTTCCACCGCAATTTTTGAACTGTCAGCGTCAACATCGATAACAACATAGCCAACTTTTTCATTAGTCTGAAGGTACTGGCCGACGATATTGATGTCATTCTCAGAGAAGATGTTATTGATCTTTGAAAGGACACCCGGCACGTTTTTGTGAACGTGAAGGAGGCGGTGAGCATTGTTGTGTCCAGGAAGTGCTACCTCTGGGAAGTTAACCGAAGTGATCGACGAACCATTGTCAGAGTATTTAACCAGTTTCTCTGCAACTTCGTAGCCGATGTTCATCTGCGCTTCCATGGTAGAACCACCCACGTGTGGCGTCAGGATGACGTTATCGAACTTGCGCAGTGGGCTAATGAACTCGTCGTCATTTGAGCGAGGCTCAACGGGGAATACGTCGATCGCAGCGCCAAGCAGTTTGCCACTTTCCAGCGTTTCGCAAAGTGCATCGATATCAACCACGGTTCCGCGAGCGGCGTTGATCAGGATTGAACCCTGCTTCATCGCTTCAAACTGAATTGGTCCCATCATGTCCTGTGTTGCAGCGGTTTCTGGGACGTGAAGAGAGACGACATCACACATGCCTAGAAGCTCGTGTAGAGTACCAACCTGTTTCGCATTGCCCAGTGGTAGTTTTGTGATGACGTCGTAGAAGTAGACATCCATACCCAAGCCTTCAGCCATAACACTCAGCTGAGAACCGATGCTGCCGTACCCGATGATACCAAGCTTTTTGCCACGGACTTCGTAGCTGTTTTTAGCGGTTTTCTGCCAGCCGCCACGGTGGGCAACCGCGTTCTTCTCTGGAACACCGCGCATTAACATGATGGTCTCTGCAAGTACGAGTTCCGCCACAGAACGTGTATTTGAGTAGGGTGCGTTGAAGACCGCCACACCGCGTTCAGTCGCTGCTTGAAGATCAACCTGGTTGGTGCCGATACAGAAACAGCC
>CATEEE010000258.1 GCA_949499045.1 Marinobacterium sp. xm-d-530
CAATGGTTCACTCGCCAAGAGTATGTGCCCATATTTACCCGTCGTGTAAGAGAGCTGATCGAGACACCCGAAAGCAATGGAGCGGATATGGAGTCCGTTGCCAATAAGCTAAACATCACCACCCGCACTTTACGTCGCAAGTTAGCCGACGAAGGGACTCGATTTCAGGATATTAAAGACAGTGTCCGACGCGACCACGCTATTCACCTTCTTAACCAATCTGCTCTTTCAATACAGAGTATTGCTTCACAGCTAGGCTATTCTGAAACGGCCGCGTTTATAAGGGCATTCACAAAATGGACTGGACAGACACCGAAGGTCTTTAGGACGGGTGTTAGTTAGTTTGAGTAATCAGCCAGATATGGCAGAGCGAGACGACCACCGTGAGGTGGGTTCTCAACCTCCGATAATCGACATCTTCAACTTGAGTACGATCCCAAGCCCACCAAAACAAAAAGGCTACCAACCCAACCCACAAACCCAAATGAAGAGGCAGTAGCAGTGCCAACCAAGCGAACAGCGAAGGCAGCATACAAATAGCCAAACGAACATCCGAAGCAAAGGTGCGATCACGCATCGCAACTCCCCAGTGAATCCCGCCTAAAAAAGAGAGGATCACCGCGGAATAACTCATGAAAGCAGAGACAGATGTTGTATCTTCAAACTGAAAAGCCAATCCAACAAACGGGATCAACCCGGCATAACCCAAACGATGTGCTAACTTAATCACGAAAACTACTCATTACTGTTTCAGCGGGTTACGTAGTATCGAGCATTGAAGATCTTTTTTGACGCTAAGCATTTAAACAATGCTGAAGCTTAGTCAGACTATTGCAAGGGAAGATAAATATCAGTCAAAAGCTCTGACTCATCGACTTCGAAAATAAAATTAAGATATTCAAAGTAGACCGGGTGATCTCGCATGACTTCACCACTATTAGGCAGCCAGTTTTTAATCAGAAACCAGACGCTTTGACTTAACTCGTTATGACTACCCTTGTGCCTTAAAACAGCACATTTACCTGCCGGAATGACTCCATTGGTTACGCCATAGCGATTACTGGGAATCTCTTGTTGTACTGAACCGCACACATCCCAACGAAACTTTTCTGGAGGCACTGTGGCAGGATCACCATAGGGGATGCCAAAAGTTCTACTGCTTTTAACCGGTGATAAGCCTGTCTCTTTTCGCCATTCGATAAACTCCCGAGCCGTATCAAGCACCCTATCTGGGGAACCTATGTGTGATAAGTACGCTATTTGGGTTTCAGGAAACTCGACTACATTCACTGTCATAACTAAATCACTCATTGGGCACTACTCTATATTCTGGATCTGCTCGCGCATCTGTTCGATTAACACTTTGAGTTCAACCGCGCTTTGAGTGGTTGCAACCACGACAGATTTAGACCCAAGCGTATTGGCTTCACGATTCAGCTCTTGCATTAGGAAGTCGAGTTTACGGCCGATTGGACCTTTCTCTTTCAAAATCCTTCTAACTTCAGTGATATGGGTGTCTAGACGGTCTAGCTCTTCTGC
>CATEEE010000259.1 GCA_949499045.1 Marinobacterium sp. xm-d-530
GGTGAATTGCGCAACAGCGATTCGCGCTCTGCCAGTGCCTCTTTTACAAGGCGAAACTCGTAATGCTCGAGGTAGCGAAGTCCACCGTGTATCAGCTTGCTAGAATTGGATGAGGTCGCTGCGCCCAGATCGTCCATATCAATGAGTACGGTACTTAATCCGCGGCCTGCGGCATCCATCGCAATACCCGCACCGTTTACGCCGGCACCGATTTTTGCGTTGCTTGGATTTGTGGGGCTGACCGATGGGTTAATGCGTCGAGATCTTCGTAAGTTTCGAGTCGAGCATGAATCAAGCTTTGTCTATCACATCGCCAAATCCCTTGCGCTTCCGCTGATGATTTCAGGGTGCATTATGTATTTGTCGATGCCATTCACAATTCACCCTAATTTGGTGATTACGCCCTATGCGGTGCTATTTGCTTACACGCTATCTGTGATGGCATCTAAGTTTAAGAAGTACTTGTAATAGGGATGCAACGTAAAACCATTTGTTAACAGCGGTCATAACAAAACGTTTCATGAGAAGGCTCTCTAGGTCTGTCATGTTCGATGTATTGAATAAATGCATAAGCAAAATAGGAACTCTGTTGCTCGTAGCACCTTTAAGATCTTAATCATTGTAATTAGGCGTTACGAACGCTCCTTTGGTTCAAAGATACCTCCTCTGAAGCCAGAACTTCTTCGAAACACTAGAAGGTTACTTTCAAAAAATTGGCGAACGTCATTATGTTGATTGATTGTATTTGCTTCTATTGTGACGATGCCTCTATCTGGTTTTGATTTTGAAGGAATCACTTCTTTTATTTCTGTTACGACATGGAGAACATCCCCGGGACGAGTCGGCGAGAGCCATCTTAATGTAACTCCACCACCGATGACGCCTGAAGCAATGGGCAATGACTTAGCTATTAATCGCATCGTAATCGAACCAACCTGCCATCCACTGGCAGCTAGACCCTCAAAAAATGACTCCTGAGCTAATTCATCTGATAGATGAAATGGTTGTGGGTCGTACTCTTCAGCAAATGCAATAATATTCTCTTCAGTGATTGAGTATCTCTCACTAGTGAATTGATCACCTACCGTTAAGTCTTCTAAATAGAGCATTACTTTTTCTCTCTTAGCTTTTGATTAGAGCACCACTTTATACAGCTGAATATCGCTCTCATTGCCTAGTTTTTGAATGTTTTTTTTCGCTAGTTGGTAATTGATGTAAGCTAAAGTTTCGCCATACGCCAAATGATGATCCAATGGCGAAAGTTCCCTTGGGAATAAAGCTCTCAGCATTTCTTCTGCCGTACAGGGTGTTTGGCAATAATGAAGAATTTTTTCGGAATTTTCTAAATAACCCTCAATCAGCTGATCAACACGCTCATGTAAGTTCGTCATTGATTGCTCGTGAGCTGGAAGAACAAGTGTTGTATCAGGTAATAATTTAAGCCTCTCTAAACCACTAATCCATGTCGATATTGGATTTCCATTGTCGTCGTTAAATCGGACACTAACATTTGAGCTGATTCGCGCTAAGACCTGATCGCCTGATATTAGAATGCGACGACTTGGGTTGTACAGAGACGCATGTGCAACCGTATGTCCATCGTTGATAAATATCTGCCAATTTTCATTGTTGATTTTGATTGCTCCTTCTTGTAAGCAAACAAATTCATTAGGTAGAGGATAGAATGCTTTTTGAAAGTTTAGTAAGCCTCTTATAATCTGCTTATATTTAGCTTCTGGTATACCACCTGAGTGGTAAAAATTATCGAGTTTTTTGGCTAGATCAGCATCATTTTTTGGGTCCATCCCAAGAAAATGTTGTAACCCCTCATATTCTGATTTGGTGACCCAAAGTGGAACTTGCCATTTCTCACAAATCCAACCAGCCGCACCAATATGATCTACATGGGTATGAGTGGCTAGGACAGCTTTTAGTGGTTTCGTTTTTGGAAGTTGATCAATAATACTTTTTAAAAT
Source organism: Marinobacterium sp. xm-d-530 (assembly GCA_949499045.1). Classification (GTDB taxonomy): domain Bacteria; phylum Pseudomonadota; class Gammaproteobacteria; order Pseudomonadales; family Balneatricaceae; genus Marinobacterium_E. The sequence goes on from CATEEE010000259.1 coordinate 1,977, forward strand.
TGATTGAGAGCATTCGCTTCTGATACCGGTATCAACCAAAATCCAGCCATCTGAATCTTCAATCAAGTACACATTTATGTGGTCTAATGCAAAGGGTAGCGGTAGCCTAATTTGATAGACGCCATAATCAACTGGGGTTAGCTCAGAAATTGACTGAATTAATTGCTTTGTGATCATAAATTTTGAATGTCTTAAGTGAGAAACTTTAATTTTATTTTTGATTGATGATTGAGAGTTTGTATAACCAAATCATTTTGTATCAGTCAGGCAGATAGCTTGCTATGATTTTTCACAATATAGATTTTCGATCTAATTATTCCAATTTTTTAGAATATCAAAATTTAGTAGTACCATCGTTATAATTATTATTTACAGAGGCAAAGGATGATTATCCCTACTTTGAAAGACGCTTTACTTCAACAAGAGGGCAGGGTCGCTATTTTAACTATGAATCGAGATGATGTGCGTAATGCATTGACAGGTACAAATCTTGTTGAGGATATCTTAGCGACGGTTGAATGGATTAATCAGGATTCTGAGGTCTCGGTTTTAGTAATTACAGGTGCAGGCTCTTCATTCAGTGCCGGTGGTAATGTGCATGATATGGCTAATCGTGAAGCAGATTTCGCTGGTGATGTTGCTGAATGTGCAACTCGCTACCGCAACGGTATTCAACGATTACCTTTAGCAATTCAATCGTTAGAGGTGCCTATTATTGCTGCGGTTAACGGTGCGGCTATTGGTGCAGGATTTGATCTGGCTAATATGGCTGATCTCAGATTAGCTTCTGAACGAGCAAAATTTGGTGAAACATTTTTAAATTTAGGAATCATTCCTGGTGATGGAGGCGCTTGGTTCCTTCAACGATTGATTGGTTATCAGCGAGCTTTTGAACTGACTCTATCTGGGCGAGTCATTGATGCAGCTGAAGCTAAAGAATTAGGAGTGGTAATGGATGTGGTGCCTGAGGATCAAATTTTAAAAGCCTCTCTGGATCTCGCGAATCGTATTGCCTCTCAGCCACCTAAGGCTACACGCCTGACAAAACGTTTGATGAAAATGGCACAAAGAACGGAGTTAAAAGACTTTCTTGATATTTGTGCGTGTTTCCAAGGTATGTGCCACAATGAACCAGAGCACCTGGATGCAGTTCACAAACTTTTGGAATCTTTATCTAAAAATAAATGAATACTTAAATACTCACTGGTACCCCTAACTCAAAGCTAAGTTTGTCAGAAAACAAAAGCATTTGAATTAGTTAAAAGGATATCGAGTAAGTGGCAATTTATTTTTGAAAATAAATTGCCACACTCTCTCCGCTATTTGGCCCTAGCTGAGAAAACATCCTGTATCTCATCTAAGATAACGGGATCATCTATTGTTGAAGGCATCGTATAGGCCTCTGAAGCTGCTATTTTGCGAAGCACTGCACGAAGCACTTTACCGGACCTGGTTTTTGGCAAGCGCTGGACTACAAATGCTTGTTTAAAACAAGCTACTGCTCCAACTTGCTCCCTAACCATTTGAACCAACTGCGAAACTAATTCATCTTCAGAAATATTCTCTCCAGCTTTTAGTACTAAAAGCCCAAGAGGAACTTGTCCTCTCAGCTCATCGGGGACACCTATAACTGCACATTCAGCTACCGATGAGTGGGTTGAGAGAATTTCTTCCATTTCTCCTGTTGATAATCGATGACCCGAAACGTTGATTACGTCATCAGTTCGACCGGTTATGTAGATATAACCATCCTCATCTATATAGCCACCATCACCTGTGTGGTAAAAGCCTGGGAAGCTTTCTAAATAAGATGAGTAATATCTTTCATTATTATTCCAAATGCTCCAAGCAACACCCGGAGGCATTGGAAGTGAGACACATATATTACCGGCTTCTCCACGTTCTACTTCAACTCCCTCATCATCGAGAACGCGTATGTCGTATCCTGGAATTGGTTTATTAGTTGAGCCTATTCGCTCTTTGGAAGGGTTTTCCCAGCCCATCATTGGAGCGGTCATTGGCCAACCGGTTTCGGTCTGCCACCAGTGATCTAGTACCGGTACTTTTAATAGATCTACTAACCAGCCATATGTTGATGAATCGAGCTTTTCTCCGGCTACAAATACCCATTTTAAGGAGTTTAGATCATATTGCCTCGCTAAACTGCCATTAGGATCTTCTTTGCGGATTGCACGAAATGCTGTTGGAGCGCAAAACATCGAGTTGACACTGTATTCGTCAATTACACGCCAAAAAGTACCTGCGTCCGGTGTCTTTATTGGCTTTCCTTCGAAAAAGATCGCAGAACATCCGCCCATTAATGGTCCATAAACAATAAACGAGTGGCCGACAACCCAACCTATGTCTGAAGCTCCCCACCAAACATCTCCGGTTCTCATGCCGTATACGTTGTTGAGGGCGTAATTTAGAGCAACAGCGTGTCCACCATTGTCTCTAACGATACCTTTTGGCTGGCCAGTAGTGCCTGAAGTGTAAAGGATATAAAGAGGATCTGATCCTTTGACTGTGACGCACTCAGCGACTTCAACGTTTTCTTGGAAGTCCTGCCAATCAAGATCCCAAGAATTGTTTAAGTCTGCTTGTAGCATAGAGCGTTGGAAAACCACTGTATTTTGAGGCTTGTGATTCGCTAATGAGATTGCTTGGTCTACTAGAGGTTTGTAGGCGATCTTTTTTTCAAACTCAATTCCGCAGGAGGCGGTTAGAATTATTTTAGGGTTAGCATCATCGATACGAATGGCCATTTCGTGGGGAGCAAACCCCCCGAATACCACGGAATGAACTGCCCCCAGACGCGCGCATGCAAGCATGGCGACAGCAGCTTCAGGAATCATAGGCATATAGATAAGTACCGTATCGCCTTTATCGACACCCTGCTTTTTGAGTGCACCTGCGAATCGTTTCACTCGTTCTAATAGGTCTGCATAAGTTATGGCTTCCTTGGTATTACTTACGGGTGAGTCGTAATAGAGTGCTACCTGTTCAGCTAAGCCATTCTCAACATGTCTATCAAGCGCCAAATAACAACTATTAAGCTCCCCGTCTGCATACCAATTAAAAGTACCAAAGTCGGTTTTGCTGAGAATAGACTCAGGTTTTTTATACCAAGCAATACGATTTGTTTGTGCTGCCCAATATGATTGTGGATCATTAAGTGCAGATTCGTATTCTTCTTCATATCTCATAGTCGATCTCTTGTATTTATTGTGTCGATAGAGTGTTAATTCACTGATCTTGGTAAAGCTTTAGAATGCTTGAGAAGTCCAACGCTCCATTACCATTGCTTTTATGTAACATAAAGAGTGAGCGAGCTGCTGCTCCCATAGGGGTGGGAGAGGCACTTTGCTGACTGACATCCATGGCTAATCCAAGATCTTTGAACATTAGATCTACTTGAAATCCGCCTTGGTAGTCATTAGAAGATGGTACGTTTGGCATAACGCCAGGCACTGGGTTATAGACTTGAAGTGCCCAGTTGTTTCCTGAGCTTTGTTTCATGATTTCAGAGAGTACAGCCGGATCTAATCCATTTTTCATTCCCATGTTTAGTGCTTCTGCTGTACCTGTCATCAATATTGCAAGCATCATGTTGTTGCAACATTTTGCAATTTGGCCAGCACCGCTTTCCCCAGCTCTGAAAATATTCTTGCCCATTCCTTGAAGGATTGGTTCTGCTTTAGCGAAAAGGACTTCACTTGCACCTACCATAAAAGCCAAAGTGCCAGCGGTTGCAGCGCCTACTCCACCAGAAACTGGCGCATCGATAAAATCAACGCCGCGTTGGGAGCACTCAGCGGCCACTCTTTTAGCAGTCTCAGAGTCAATGGTCGAGCTATCTATTAGTAAAGCTCCAGGCTCTACTGCATCAAATAGAGGTGTTTCGCCTGTTATATATAAACTTTCAACATGCTTACCAGCGGGCAGCATTGTAATGACAAATTCAGCACCTTTTACTGCTTCTACAGCCGAACCGGCCGCAATAGCGCCAACTTCAACTGCCTGATCTATTGCAGCGCTGTTTAAGTCAAATGCTTGTACTTGATGACCAGATTTTACTAAGTTTGCCACCATGGGAGCACCCATGTTACCGAGCCCAATGAAGCCAATATTAGCCATAGTCTATAATCCTCTATTATTGTTTTTTGTTAAGTTTGAAGTATTAAAGTGATGTGAGCGGATTTTCTTCCCAAGGTGATTTGAAGAATGTTTCCAAAAAATCACTATCTACATCTCTAACAGCTTTGAAAGTCCAATCTGGGTTGCCGTCTTTATCGATTAATAATGCTCTTATACCCTCAGGTAGCTCACGGTTGTTACAGCACTGTACTGATAGTGCTAACTCAGCCATAAAGACTTCTTTAAGAGAAAGATGACGAGAACGTTCAAGTTGTTCAGCGATAATATGGATTGATAAAGGCGAGCCGTGGGTGATTGCCTTCTTCGAACGAATTATCCAAGGATCCTCACTTTCAAGCTCTTCCATCTCCTGCATAAGGTCTGCGAGAGAGTCTTGGTCGGTGATGCACTGTATAAATTCATAATGATCCTGAATTGGTGAGTCAGCACGGAAACTTTCTACGGATTCGTGCTCTAGCTCACGCAGCATTTTTGTTACCAGAATGTTTGCATCACCACTCCAATCATTGGCCAACAAGCGAGTCATCATTACATCGAATTTGTTTGCATCAATAAAGCGGTCAGCAAGGCCAAGAAATAACGCATCAGCTGCGTAAATAGGATTTCCTGTTAGGCCAAGAAATAAACCAGTCCGTCCTGGCATGCGGTTGAGGAAAAAACTGCCGCCAACATCTGGATACAATCCTATAGTGACTTCGGGCATCGCAAGGTGAGAGGTTTGGGTGACAATTCGGTGGCTGCAACCATTCATAAGGCCCATGCCTCCACCCATCACAATACCACTTCCCCAACAGATGATCGGTTTAGGGTGGGTATGGATTAGATAATCAAGCCTATACTCACTGGTAAAATATTGCTCAGGAAAGTCTGGCTGATCACCAGCCGTAATGTATTTATACAAGCCGACGACATCTCCACCTGCACAGAATGCTTTTTCACCTGCACTTGTTAGGACGATGGCCTTTACACGGTGGTCAGATGCTGCAGCAGTCAATCGAGGCTCAATTAATTGAATCATCTCTAATGTGAGAGCATTAAGAGAACGCTCAGAATTAAGAGAGATTTCCAACACCAGGTTGCCATCTAATGTGGCATGTTCATTGAAGAGTACGCAGCTCATCGAGGATTCCTTTAGCAGTTTTTCCAATTTGGCTTACGTTTCTCAAGGAAAGCATTAACCCCTTCTTTCTGATCTTCAGAATGGAATAGGTCCACAAAAAGTTCACGTTCCAGTCTGTAGCCTGCGTCCCAGTGCTGCTTTCGATTGTTTTGAATAAGTAGCTTACAGCTTGCTATAGACATCGGACTTTGTTGATCAGCTAGTTCAGCTAATTCCATTGCACGATTGAATGACTCACCGGTCGCTACAAGCTCTTCAATTAACCCAATTTCCTTCGCTTTAGGCGCATTTACTCGCTCACCTAATAGGATCATGCGTTTAGCCCAACCCTCTCCAACAAGCATCGTTAAATTCTGTGTGCCTCCGGCACAAGGGAGGAGGCCAACCTTTGCCTCTGGAAGTGCTAGCTGAGACTGTTCCTCAGCGACGCGGATATCACACGCAAGAGCAACCTCCAATCCACCGCCCATTGCAAACCCATTAATGGCAGCTATTGAAACACCTCTAAAATTTGATAGTGACTCGAACGCTTCACCAAAATATCTCCCCATGTCACGTGCTACTGAACGATCTCCGTCAGCAAACATGTTTAGGTCAGCTCCAGCACTAAAGAATTTTTCGCTATCTGACTTCAATACAAGTGAGAAAATATTTCGATCTTCATTTAGTTCGTTTACCAGAGAGATCAACCTTTTCAAACTTTCCTCAGTCCAAGTATTGGCTGGAGGGTTGTTCATTGTAATGATGGCCGTATGGCCCTTTTTCTCGAGAATAAGTGTTTGTGACATGTTATCTCCTTACTGCGCTCAAAGAATTTCGGCACAATCTTGCATAAGCGCTCGTCTAGCAATAATTAAACGCATGATTTCATTGGTGCCTTCAAGAATACGGTGAACCCTGTTATCACGCAGATAACGTTCCATGGGATACTCTTTGATGTAGCCATATCCACCAAATATTTGAAGAGCCTCGTCAGTAATGTTGTAGCCTGCATCCGTTGCAAACTGTTTAGCCATTGCACAATAAACAGTTTTATCAGGGTGCCCGGCATCCAAACGACTTGCTGCCATTCGTATCATTTGACGAGCTGCTACCAACTGAGTTGTCATGTCTGCTAATTTGAATTGAAGAGCTTGGTAGTTACCAAGCGCTTTACCAAATTGGCTTCGATCAAGCATGTAGTCCCGCGCACGTTGGAGTGCTGCCTGAGCAGTGCCTATCGAACAAGCTCCGATATTAATACGACCACCATCAAGTCCTTTCATGGCAATCTTAAATCCATCACCCTCATCGCCAAGAATTGCAGAGGCAGGAACATGTACATTTTCGAATGTAATCATGCGGGTTGGTTGGCTATTCCAACCCATTTTTTGCTCTTTTCGTCCATAGGTAATACCGGGTGTTTTTGCATCCACAACGAATGCAGAAATACCTTTAGCACCGGCTTCGCCAGTGCGTGCCATTACAACAAGGACATCGGTGGAACCTGCTCCTGAGATGAAGATTTTACTTCCATTAATTATGTACTCATCTCCTTCACGACGAGCCGTTGTTTTAATGGAGGCAGCATCTGATCCAGCATTGGGTTCTGTCAGACAGTAAGATGCGAACTTTTCACCTGCGGTCAGTTCAGGACACCAAGCCATTCGGGTATCACTGTTACCAAACTCGGCAATCATCCAAGTCGACATATTATGGATTGTGATATAAGCGGTGGTTGAGGTGCAGCCCATCGCTAATTCTTCAAAAATGATACTTGCATCAAGTCGACTAAGACCAAGCCCCCCAACATCCTCTGGCGAATACAGGCCACAAAAACCTAATTCACCAGCTTTTTTCAGTGTTTCAATTGGGAATATCTGTTCTTCGTCCCATTCCGCCGCGTGAGGCTCTAGTTCTTTTTGTGCGAAACTACGAGCCATATCTGCGAAAGCAATTTGGTCTTCATTAAGTTCGAAATCCATAGCTTTACCTTTTTATCGTTATTTTCTGAATGCAAAAGGATTACTTTAGCTGAATAGTGGTGTTGACCCCAGTATCTATATCCTCTTCGAACCAGCGAGACGTAACCGTTTTAGTTTCAGTATAAAACTTAACAGCCTGTTTACCGTATGCATGCTGATCACCATAAAATGACTTACGCCATCCTGTGAAAGAGAACATTGGAAGTGGGACGGGTACTGGTACGTTAATGCCTACTTGACCGACCTTGATTTCGTGTTGGTATTTGCGTGCGACCGCTCCCGAAGATGTAAAAATTGATGTGCCATTTCCGTAAGGGTTTTCATTTATTAACTCAATTGCATCTTCTAAAGATTCAACTTCTATAACACACAAGACAGGACCAAAGATCTCTTCCTGATAAATTGTCATATCAGTGCTTACGTTACTGAATAGAGTAGGTCCTACCCAGTTCCCATCCGGATATCCTTCAACTTCACAGTTGCTTCCGTCAAGTAGGCAGTTAGCCCCTTGATCTTTACCTTGCTGAATAAAATCTAACACTCGTTGGCGTGCAGCAGGATTAATAAGCGGCCCGTACCCTGCTTCAGGGTCATTCCATGCACCTGGGCGCACCTTCTTCATGGCATCTCGTAATTCAGGTATCCATTCCTTAGCACTACCAACAAACAGAGCGACTGAAATGGCCATACATCTTTGACCGCCGGCCCCTATTGAAGCCCCTACAAGGTTATTAATGACTTGGTTTTTTGAAGCATCAGGCATGATCACCATATGGTTTTTGGCGCCCGCAAAAGCTTGTACGCGTTTTAAGTGTTCGGTACCTGTGCGATAAATGTGCTCACCTACGGCAACGGATCCGACAAAAGAAATTGCAGGAGTATCCTTGTGAGTTAAAAGCTGATCAACGACTTCCTTAGTGCCGTGAACAACTTGAAGTAGACCCTCGGGAGCCCCAGCCTCAATGAAAAGCTCGGCGAGACGCATAGGAGTCAACGGATCTTGCTCTGAGGGTTTGAGCACGAAGGTATTACCGCATGCAATAGCCATAGGGAACATCCACAAAGGAATCATGGCAGGGAAGTTGAATGGGGTGATGCCAACACAAACGCCCAATGGTTGTGTAATGCTATAGCAATCAATTTTACGAGCTACGTTTTCAACCGTTTCACCCATTGATAATGAAGCGATGTTGCAGGCATGTTCTACGACTTCAATCCCTCTCCACACATCTCCCTTAGCATCCTCAAAGGTCTTGCCGGTTTCGCTTGATAATAAAGTAGCGATTTCATCATGATGCTCTTTCAATAGCGCTTGATAACGAAGCATTAAACGAGCGCGCTCTCCAACAGGTGTCTCTTTCCATATTTCGAATGCATTTTTTGCTGAGTCGATCGCTTTTTCAACTTCAGCTGCCGTAGCGCAAGGTACTTCAGCAATAACATTTTGTGTGGCAGGATCAGTGACAGGAATAAATTTGTCTGATTGGCTTTGAACCATCTGACCATTAATGAGTAAAGGAACGCGAACAGTCATAGAAAACTCCTAACTAATATTGTTTTTATATTTCAGCTACATTTGTAACACCGTTATGGTCGTAATAAGATTGATAATCTTGTTGAGTTGCTGGATTATATTGCGGTAACAATCTAATCATTAGTAGAAGTACAGCAATTATGAGTAGACCGTCGAATTGGCCTTTACCACCAGGAAGTGTTCGCTATTTGGTCCCAAAACCTCTTTGCAAAGATCTCTCAAGGAATCCGCTTAGTAGCGATTTATTCCCCAAAGCGATGGGATATTACTGCCGTGCCAACGGGCACAAAATGGAACGATTAATACACGATGATTATTTGGTTATTTATTGTGTTCAAGGGGAGGGGGTATTCAGTGCAAACGCGCATTACATCAGGGTAAAAGCTGGAGATTTTTTAATAGTCCCATCAGGCTTATCACATCGTTATTCATCATCATCAACTGATCCTTGGACAATTTATTGGGTTCATTTTGAAGGTGGTCAGGTAGAAAACTTTTGTAGCAATACTCAGTTTGAAAGATCGCAGGGTTGTTTCTATTTAAAAAGTATAGGCGTACATCCGCAATTGACCAGTAGTTTTGATACGTTATTGAGTTGCCGTAACTCAGTTCATGATTTACCAGTTCATATTTTTTCAGCAAATATTCTTCGTCAAATTTTGTCACATGTTGCGTTTCTTAACCCACTTGAGCAGTTGCGTCGGCAACGAGAGAGCTTGGACATAGATAGTCTTCATGCACTTATGAAATCGAACCTCAGTGAACAATTAAATTTGGATACTTTGGCCGCTAGTGTGAATTTGTCTAAGTATCATTTTGTGAAGCGTTATCGTGAAATAACTGGCACCACTCCTATAAATCGTTTTATTCAGATGAAAATTGAACGTGCTTGTTATTTTCTAGATACCACCTACAAAGAGATCAAAGAGATTGCCTTTGAATTAGGTTATGAAGATCCATATTATTTTTCTCGAGTATTTCGTAAGCAGATAGGTGTTTCACCAAGCTACTACAGAAAGATGCTCTCTTAAATAGGAAATATCAATGTCTGAATCCAAAGCTCGTTGTAGTAGTGGTCAATTGAATACTGTTTGTTATTCAGCTCCGTTACATGTTTTCGTTTGTCACTGTGGCGAGTGCCAGCGGAGAACAGGCAGTGCATTCGGCTACCAAGCGCTATTCGATGAGAATCAAGTTAAAATAATGGGTAAGTCGAAACGATACACCCAAATTGGCGATAATGGTTTTCGTGTGAGCTTTAATTTTTGCCCTAGCTGCGGTAGTAAAGTCTGGTATCGAGCAGAACGCGCTGTACAACTCGTTGGAATTCCAGCTGGAGCTTTTGCAGATGCAAGCTTTTATCCTCCCAGCAAGTCAATCTTTGAGTCAAATAAACATCCATGATTAGAGCTTATCGAAGTTATGGAGTGACTAATTTGAATCGTTTAAACAATCTCTAGGGGTTTACTAGCAAATCATATTCGGATAAAAATAGGGGTAAACCCCTATAGGAACTCCATAAAATGAATTTGCAGCTGAACGATGAACAGTTACTGATACAAGAGACGGCTAGGCGTATTGCTCAGTCTAAAATTTCAGAATCAGCAGCTGAACTTGATCGAACAAAAGATTTATCTCTTCTTATTGATAATTGTAAAGCTTTAGCTGAATTAGGCTTTATGGGGTTGCACATCGATGCGACCTATGGAGGCAGTGACGCTGGTACGGTGGCATTTAGCGTTGCACTCACTGAGATAGGTCGTGCATGCGCCTCCACAGCTGTAACCATGTCAGTTACTAATATGGTTGCAGAAGTAATTCAGTCAGTTGGTAGTGAGGAACAAAAACAATACTACCTTCCTAAGCTTTGTAGTGGTGAGTTCAAAGCCGGTAGTTTCTGTCTTACAGAGTCCGGCGCAGGTTCTGATCCTGCATCAATGCTTACTAAAGCAGATCGTGTAGACGGAGGTTACTGCATCACTGGCACTAAACAGTGGATTACAAGTGCCAAGTTTGCAGGAGTCTTTGTTGTTTGGGCCGTCACTGATTCTCGAGCTCCTAAAGGCAAAGGGATATCTTGTTTTTTAGTGGACTCTGACAATCCAGGAATACAAATTGGGCCCTCGGAACATAAAATGGGTCAGCAAGGCTCTGCCACCAATGAAGTACATTTTGATCAAGTTTTCGTGAAAGATTCAGCTCTCTTAGGTCAATTGAATGATGGATTTAGAATAGCGGTTTCAGAGTTAGCCGGTGGACGAATCGGTGTCGGTTCTCTTGCACTTGGTATTGGGCTGGCTGCTATGGATTATGCGTCAGGTTATGTAACTGAGCGTCATCAATTTGGAAAAGCTATATCGGATTTTCAGGGCATTCAGTGGATGATGTCTGATCGCTACACAGAGCTAGAGGCGTCACGTTTACTTCTTATGTCAGCAGCGGATCGAAAGGATAGGGGACTCAATTTCGCCAAAGAAGCATCCATGGCAAAACTATTTGCTACTGAAAAAGCAAATTCAGCATGTTATACCGCGCTTCAAATGTTAGGTGGGTACGGTTACATGCAAGAGTATCCTGTCGAAAGATATTGTCGAGACGCGCGAATAACAACGATTTACGAAGGCACCAGTGAGATTCAACGTGTGATCATCTCACGTGAAATTCTCCGTGAATTGGGTTAGATGATGAAACCCCTTGACGGTTTAAAGGTTCTCGATTTTTCGACGCTTCTACCCGGACCATTTGCATCAATGTTGTTGGCTGATATGGGGGCCGATGTCATTAGAGTAGAGCCTCCTGACAAGCCTGATCTTGTTCGAGATCTTGAACCTCAGATAGAGGGACAATCTTCAGCATTTAGGTATCTCAATAGAGGCAAGCGATCTATCGCTTTAAACCTAAAGAGTCAAAAGGCTATCGAGGTGGTTCACAAACTACTGGATGAGTTTGATATTGTCATTGAGCAATTTAGACCTGGTGTGATGACAAAACTTGGAATTGGTTATGAACAACTCAAACAAGTTAAACCAGATTTAATTTATTGTTCGATTACAGGTTATGGGCAAGACGGTGAGTACGCTACCCGCGCCGGTCATGATATCAATTACTTAGCTTTATCAGGAATCTCTAGTCACACAGGTCGTGTTTCTAGTGGGCCTAGTTTGAGCGGTCTTCAGATAGCCGATTTGGCGGGAGGCTCACAACCAGCGGTAATCGGTATTTTGAGTGCAGTTATACATCGATCTCGCACAGGTGAGGGGGCGCATATTGATATTTCCATGGCCGATAACTGTCTTGCATTACAGCCACTTCTTGTACCGGGACAGTTGAATGGGGCTTCTAAGGAACAACTAGAAACGCACTTCCTTAATGGTGCAGGTATTTATGATTATTATCCTACTCGAGATGGTCGTTACATTGCGGTAGGCAGTTTAGAGCCCAAATTTAAACGTATTTTGCTAGCAACGCTAAACCTTTCTGATGCGGAAAATCTTAATGATGAGTCGTTAAAGGTTAAGTTAAAAGAACGTTTTTTATCAGCAGATCAGCATGATTGGGTTCATCTATTTTCTGCAGTTGATGCGTGCGTTGAACCGGTTTTAGATATCAAACAGACCGTAAACCATCCTTTATTCAGTTCTCGCGGTTTAGTAACCACAACTGATACGGGTGAGATTCAAATTGCACCTGCAATTCGCTTCAATGGCACTGTAAACAAACTTCCTGATCCAGCCCCAAATTTAGGGGGCAATAGAGACGAGATACTTTCCCAAATTGGCCTTTCTCAGTTAGATATTGACCAACTAAGTGAACAAGGGCTTTTTGGTAATCAAGAACAATAAAAAGAGCATGGAGAGAAAAATGACCACACAAAATTATCAACAGTTCTATGACAACTTCAATGTCAGTCAGGTAGAACAAGAAATGGTTGGTTCTTTAGAGGCCGGTTTTAATGTTTGTGAAGAGATCATAGACAAATGGTGTTCAGATCCCAATCGAGTAGCATTGCGTCACGAGGGGTTAGACGGTGCTTCTTCCGTATACACATTTGTAGAACTAAAAGAAAAATCGTCACAATTTGCAAACTATCTTACGTCTAAAGGTATTGGAAGGGGTGACTGTGTCTCAGCACTTCTCCCTCGATCACCTGAATTGATGGTTGTGATTCTTGGCACATTACGTGCGGGAGCTGTTTATCAACCGCTATTTACTGCTTTTGGTTCTGGTGCTATTGAATATCGTGTACAACAAGCTAACACCCGTTTGATTGTAACAGATCCGTCAAATCGCCCTAAGTTGGACGATGTTGAGGGTTGTCCAGAGGTGCTCTTGGTTAACGCGAAACATGCTGCGAAACAATATAATACCGAAGAAGATTTCGCCTCTTCTGTGTTCGTTCAGTCTTCAAAATTTGAACCAGTTTGTGTTGGACATGATGAACCCTTTTTACAGATGTTTACCTCCGGTACTGTTGGTAAGTCTAAAGGTGTTGCTGTGCCAACCAAGGCTATACTCTCCTTTTATGTTTATATGCGTTATGCCATTGGACTGACTCCCGAGGATAATTTCTGGAATGTAGCAGATCCCGGTTGGGCTTACGGTTTATATTATGCGGTTGTTGGGCCGCTTTTACTCGGGAATGCGACACATTTTTGTGAGGCTGGATTTACACCAGAAACCACTTACGAAATGTTGCGTAAATACAATATAACCAATCTTGCTGCTGCCCCAACTGCATATCGTTTATTAATGGCAAATGATGGTCAGTTAAGGGCTGATGATAAGTTCAATCTCAGGGTTGCGAGCAGTGCGGGTGAGCCATTAAACCCCGAAGTCATTTCGTGGGTTAAGCGTCGACTTGGGTGCCCAGTCATGGATCACTACGGTCAAACTGAGACCGGTATGACAGCTTGTAACCATCATTTGCTTGATCAACCAGTGGTTCGTGTTGGTTCGATGGGATACTCAATGCCGGGGCATCGAGTAGTAGCTCTTGACGCGGACTTTAACGAAGTAGGTGAGGGTGAACAGGGGCAGCTGGCTGTAGATGTCTCAAGGTCTCCTCTTTTCTTCTTTCCTGGTTATACTTGGCAAGAGAAAAAGCCTTATCACGGCAATTACTATCTCACCGGTGATGTAGTACTCTGCCATGGTGATGGCAGTTATTCTTTTACCGGACGAGATGATGACATTATAACTACTGCTGGTTATCGAGTCGGACCTGCTGATGTCGAGAACACTCTACTTGAGCATGAATCCGTGGCTGAGTCTGGTGTTGTTGGTAAGCCTGACAATAAGCGTGGTGCAATTATCAAAGCTTATGTTGTTCTCAAATTGGGCTTTGAACCCACTGAGCAATTAATTCAGACTTTACAAACGCACGTCCGAAGTCGATTATCCACACATGCATTTCCAAGAGAAATTGAATTCGTCGACGACTTACCTAAAACACCAAGTGGTAAAATACAGCGGTTTGTACTGCGAAACCGTGCACGCGACGAGGTAGATGCCTACTGAGTGATTAAGGTGAAAAATGAACTTAGATGAAATGAAATCTTTCCTTGCAGAGCAATTTCCGCAAGGAGAGCGCTTCGGTGAATTAGTTGAGTTAGAACCAGGTCAAGCGACTATGAGGTTATCTCAAAATGATGATCATAATCGCATAACACCTGCTCATCAAAGATCAACGATAATGGCGCTTGCTGATGTCGCTGTATACGCTGCATTGTTGAGTAAAATCGGTCCGGTAAGTTTGGCGGTTACTTCAAATTTAAATATCAATTTTATGAAGGAACCAAGCAAAAGTCAGAGTATTCTGGCACAAGCAAAAATGCTTAAAGTCGGTAAACGACTGGCTGTGGGAGAAGTGTTGGTTTTTACAACGGGAGACACCGATCCCATTGCTCATGTAACGATGACCTATGCTATCCCAAGCTAAATTATTTTCATATTTCCAAACAGTTACTCAATTGGATTAATTCTGCGACATTTTTGGCTTTCATTTTAGTCATAACCCGTGAGCGGTGAATTTCAACTGTTTTTGGGCTGATTTTTAGTGACGCAGCGATGTCTCGATTGGATTTTCCATTCACTACCAACCCCATAACTTCAGCCTCACGTTTGCTAAGATTTTCAAACAGGTCGCGCACTCTTTTGATCTCTGTGAGCCTATCGTAGTCTGTTTTCACAGAGCTCAAGGCTTTTTTAACCAGTCTAATAAGTACATCGCCGTCAAAAGGCTTTTCTAGGAAATCCATTGCACCCTGCTTCATAGCACTCACAGCCATTTGAATGTCACCGTGCCCTGAAATCACGATGATCGGAATGTTGATTCCTCTTTCAGCCATGATCTGTTGCAGAGCTAATCCATTAATATCGGGCATGCGAACATCTAACAACATACACCCTAGGTTGCCGTCATAGTTTTCCAGAAAGTTTCGAGCGCTTGAAAAGCATCTAACTGTCTGGTTTGCAGATTCTAACAACCAGCTTATGGAATTTCTGAAGTCTTCATCATCATCGACGATGTATATTATGTTGTCTAGCTTGTTCATTCCTATTCTCGTAACGGTAGTTTGAGCGTGAAGCAGGTACCATTCTCCCCATCACTGTTAGCACAAAGTTGCCCACCGTGAGTTTCAATTATAGTTCTGGATATCGAAAGGCCCATTCCAAGGCCATTTGATTTAGAGGTGTGGAACGGGGTGAATAACTGTTCTAGGTCATCTTCACTTATACCACAACCTTGATCCATTATGCGGACCACTAAATTCTTATCCTCTAAAGCTGTTTCAATATTAACGGGTCTTTGTGCCCTATCACAGTTACTGTAGGCTTCTATTGCGTTACGAATTAAGTTGAGTAGAACTTGCTCAATTTGAATTTTATCAGCTAGAAGAGGGGGGATATTTTCGTCCAAATCAAATATGAATCGGATATTATGATCTAAGGCCTCCTGATAAAGGAATGTCGAAACTTCTTTACAACATTCATTTACGGAAAATTCAATTTGATTGTGCTCAGTTTTGGCTACGAAGGCTCGCATTCTTTTTATTATATCGGATGCTCGTTTCGCCTGGGCTGTGATCAGTTTCATTGATTGAGTGACTGTTTCGACAGGATCAGCCACACCTTCTTTTAATCGTATGGCAGTGCCATGGCAGTAATTCAGTATAGTTGCCAGAGGCTGATTCACTTCATGGGCCAATCCTGCTGCCATCTCACTAACTGACATCAATCTCGACATATGGGCAATCTCAAGTTGATGTCTCTTTGCAGTCTCTTCAGCCCTCAACTTCAGCGTGATATCACGACCTATTATCGAGTAGTAATCGACTCTGTCATCTTCTCTTCGGTTTCTATGTGCAATAATTTCGCGAATTTCAGCTACATGATCTTGGTCATCCGATAATTCCATTGGAATACTTCCGTACCATACGCCATGGTCAAAAGCATGCTGCAATGCATCGCGAACTAGTGAATGGTAAATTTCTGGAGTGAAAAGTTCTGAAAGATAATAGCTTACAGGCGTCTCTTGCTCGGTACCCAGAGTATGATAAGCAGACTCATTCAAATAGGTGAGTTTATGTGTTTCATGGTTGCAGAACATGATCATGTCTGAGGAAGCTTCTACGACTCTAGCCAAGCGAGCCATGGCCTGTTGTATTTCTTCTCGCTCAGTTACATCCCTAGAAACACAAATTATTTCAATGGGTTTACCTGAAGAATCACGAATAACTCGACTGGTTGTCTCTAGCCAAATGAAATGTCCTGCTTTATGACGGTAGCGATAAACATTACTGTACATTCCTTCACGGTAACGGACACTCTCATCACGCTTGGATAGGTTGTCTGCATCATCAGGATGAAATGCAGCGTAACCTGAGGTTCCTATAATTTCGTCGGGGGTGTATCCAAGCACTCTTTCAACGGCAGGGTTTACATCAATGTATGTCCACTCTTGTGACGTTGTATGTCGAGAGATCATATCGGTTGATTGCTCTGCAAGTAGACGATATCGATCAGCGTCTTCGCGGCAATTTTGTAGGTCGTCGATAGGTTTGTTCATCTTGCCCTTGCTAATATCTCTACAACGCGAACTGCGTCATTGGCGATATTTAACACAATATTCTTTCCCATTACTAAAAAATCTGGACCAAAAATCATTGTCGGTGCAAGTTTCGCAGTTTGCTGTTTTGCTGTTGCCTCTTTATTAACTTGTCTTTGACGCCAATTTAGCGCCTCTGTTGTCCAATCCTCCAAAGAGTGAATATTAAACCCGCCTGTATTTAGCAGTTCCGTCATCTCTTCGACACCGATCAAATGAGATGTTGAGTGAGACCTTGCCCAAGGTACGGGGTAGACCATGAGATCAGGACGGGTACCTGAAAAAATTTCGTGCATCAGAAGGTAACCTTCAGAGCGCAACAACCGCTTGCACTCTCTAAGAAGAGCTTGAGTATCGGGTATATTTAGTAACGAATGCTGAAACAGAATTAAATCGAAACTTGAGTCCTTAAAGGGTAGAGCACTGGCATCAGCCGTTAATACTCGACCATTAAACTTGCCCTCGGCTAAATTAGCTAACTCGCGGTTGAGGCGATTGAACTCGTGACAGACATCTATGCCAGTGACTTCGATTATTCCAAATGACTCCATCTGCCGCATAAATCCCCCTAAACCTGATCCTATCTCCAGAACTGTTAGTGGATTCAAGGGTTTGAGACGTTCTAATAATCGTTTGGAGGCGCCTAAGCCGCCAACGTGTAATTGATCAATTGGTGCAAGCTGATAGTCTTCAGCACCATCGATGAAGTGTTCACGAATTTGCCTGATGATTAACTCAACATCTAGCTGGTTCTGGTAGTGATTTTGAATTGTTGTAGACATCTTGACCTTAAATGAAAAGGGGAGTGTTAAACTCCCCTTATTCTCTATTATTCTTTGTCGAGTCTCAGCTCGCTTATAGAAATTTCTCTCATTTTGAATTTTTGAATCTTCCCAGTAACTGTCATGGGAAAACTATCGGTGAATTTAAAGTGCTTTGGAATCTTAAAGTGAGTGATCTGTCCTTTGCAGAACTCTTTTAGATCCTCGGCACTGACTTCAGGTGCTCCCGAGGTGAGTTTGACCCAGGCAACAAGTTCTTCACCAAAACGCTTGTCGGGTACTCCGATCACTTGCACGTCGGAGATATGTGGGTACGTATAAAGAAATTCTTCTATCTCTTTTGGATAGATGTTTTCGCCGCCACGTATAACCATGTCTTTGATACGGCCTACAATTTGTATGTAACCTTTATCGTCCATGATGGCCAAATCGCCTGTGTGCATCCAGCGAGCAGCATCAATCGCTTTTTCTGTTGCTTCTGGGTTGTTCCAGTATCCAAGCATTACACTGTAACCACGGGTACAAAGTTCACCAATTTCACCACGATTGACTACTTGGCCTGTCGATGGGTCGACTAATTTGGTTTCAAGGTGTGGCTGAGTTCGGCCAACGGTAGTTACCTGCTTATCAAAAGGATCATCGGCCGCCGTTTGAGTAGAGACTGGACTGGTTTCGGTCATCCCATACGCGATTTGAACTTCTTTCATGTGCATTTTTGAATTGACCGCTTTCATGACCTCAGCAGGACAGATAGAGCCCGCCATAATACCGGTACGCAATGAAGAGACATCGTATTTTTCGAAGTCGGGATGTTCAAGTTCTGCAATAAACATAGTTGGTACACCGTACAGAGCTGTTGCACGTTCTGCTTCAACTGTTTCTAGCACTGATTGAGGTTCAAATGCATCCGAAGGATAAATCATGGTGGCGCCATGAGTAACACAACCCAGATTGCCCATTACCATTCCGAAACAATGGTAAAGTGGAACAGGGATCACCATGCGATCTTGATCAGTCAGATTCATTGACTCAGCAACAAAAAACCCATTGTTAAGGATATTGTGGTGAGAAAGTGTGGCTCCTTTAGGGAACCCTGTGGTACCGGAGGTGTACTGAATATTAATTGCATCATCCGCTTGTAGTTTCGACTGGATTGATTCTAAATGTTCAGTGGTAATCCCTGACCCAAGCTCTATGAAATCGTTCCAACGCCACATTCCGGCATGCTTCTTGTCATCTAAATTGATGATCCCCTTAAGGTGTTTTAACTTGATTGACTCAAGCTCACCTGTTGCAGTGTGCTCAAGTTCGGGTGCTAACTCGTACAGCATCCCGCGATAGTCTGAGCTCTTAAATGAGTCGGCCGTTACCAAGTAATTTGCCTCTGATTGATTCAGTGCATACTCAAGCTCGTGTAGTCGATAGGCAGGATTGATATTGACAAGGATAGCGCCGACCTTTGCAGTTGCGAATTGAGTAACGGTCCACTCAGCACAGTTTGGTGACCACATTCCGACCCGATCACCCCGTTTAACTCCGATTGCGATAAGTGCTTTAGCAGCCTGTTCGACTTTTTTAGCAAGTTCGGAATAGGTCCATCGGATGTTTTGATGGCGCACAATTAGCGCATCGTTATCAGCGAAACGATGAGCAATTTCATCAAACTTATCACCTATCGTACAACCCAGTAGTGGTGTTGTTGAGATGCCATTAGTGTAGCTTAGGTTTATTGTTTTCATTCCTTAGCTCCTTACATTAGAGATTATTAAAATTATGATCGATTTTGTGAGTGATACTCTAGATTGGGCTGCATATCGACTGCGCTTGCAACACGGTTGGTCATGTTATAAAACCCCGCTACATTGGCTATGTCCCAAATATCTTGATCGCTAAAACCCACATTGCGAAGAGCCTGACGGTCAGACTCGTTAATTGTATGTGGTGACTCCGTCATTTTTACTGCAAAATCAAGCATTGCTCTTTGCCTCTCTAATAGCTCCGCTGAACGGTAATTCATAACCAATAACTCACCCAGCGTTGGATCCCCAGAGTATTCTCGCACAGCTGCACCGTGTGCTACTTGGCAGTAGTAGCATCTATTCGATGATGAGACGGCAACGGCAATCATCTCTTTTTCTAGTTGTGAGATACCGCTCTCACCGAACATTAGTTCATTATAAATACGAGAAAAGACATCTATTTGGCTTGTTCTGTGGCTGTAGGCTTTAAGTACATTTGGCACCATGCCTAGTTTTTCATCACAAATATTAAAGTACTTTTGAACATGATCAGGTAGCTCCTCAAGCTTAGGAATTCCTAAATCAAGTGCGGTTATATATTTTGGTTGAGCGCTCATGGTATTTGCTCCAATTATGCTTGATTGTCGCCCATCGCAATGGCGACCTTTGAATTATTATTTTTACCTAGTTTTTCTGAAATCCAGTGACTTGTTTTTACTAAATTCTTGAGGTTAACCCCGGTCTCAATACCTAGACCTTCTAGTAAGTAAACAACATCTTCAGTAGCAACATTACCTGATGCACCTTTTGCGTAAGGGCATCCACCAAGTCCGGCTACAGAGCTGTCTACAACAGTTATGCCCTCCTCAAGCGCAGAATAAATGTTTGCTATAGCTTGCCCATATGTATCATGAAAATGGACTGCAAGTTGTTTAGTTGGTACGACTGATGAAACCGCCTCCAACATAGTTTTAACTTTTTGGGGAGTGCCGATACCAATGGTGTCTCCCAACGATATTTCGTAACACCCCATATCAAGCATCTGCTTTGCAACTGCAGCAACCTGTTTAGGCGATATATCGCCGGCGTACGGACACCCTATGACAGTTGAAACGTAGCCTCGTACTGGGATTCCAGCAGATTGAGCTTTTTCAATCACAGGTATAAACCGATCAAGACTTTCGCTAATTGAACAGTTGATGTTCTTTTTGGTGAATGCTTCTGAAGCTGCGCTAAACACGGCGACTTCACTAGCTTGCGCTTTTATTGCGCCTTTTATGCCAACCAAGTTAGGAGTTAGCGCTGAGTAGGTCACACCCTCCTTGCGCTTAATACCACTCATAACTTCAGTAGCATCTGCCATCTGTGGTACCCATTTCGGT
This sequence comes from Marinobacterium sp. xm-d-530, assembly GCA_949499045.1. Taxonomy (GTDB): domain Bacteria; phylum Pseudomonadota; class Gammaproteobacteria; order Pseudomonadales; family Balneatricaceae; genus Marinobacterium_E. The sequence continues at coordinate 22,763 of CATEEE010000259.1, forward strand.
GAAACGAAACTTGCAGCTTCAATATGGGTGAGACCAGCATTTCCTAGTGAATCTATTAGTTCAATCTTAATATCGGTGTTAATGAATTCACCCCTTTCGTTTTGAAGTCCATCTCTAGGCCCGACCTCAACGATTCTTACAGATTTGGGTAATTTCATGATGCTTCGTCCTCGATAAGAGGCTCTATCTCAATAAGATCAGCCCCTTCACTCACCATGTCACCATTAGAATAAAAAATTGAGCTTACCTTGCCGTCGCACGTTGCGGAAATTGTATGCTCCATTTTCATGGCTTCCATAATCACAAGCGTTTGTCCGGCCGAGACCTCTTGACCAGCTTCGACTAGAACGGCCACTACCGCGCCGTTCATTGGTGCTGATAGTGATCCTTCATTGTTCACACTTGTATCAGTAAACGTCTGGCGGTGGCGAATGCATTCAAACTGCTCGCCTTGATAAAATAGCGAAAGTTTGTCGCCTTCTAAATTGCCGTGAATAGAAAGTTTATGACCATCTATTACAAGAGAAAGAAGATCTCCAGATAGACTAGCTTTTACTTCATAATGGATATCACCGAGACTGATCCGATAGTAACTCTCAACCTCAAGTACATTAAGTTGATAGTGTTTATCATCAACTATTAAGGTAATTGGGCGTGAGTAAGAAGAGTTCAAACGCCAGCTGTTCGTTGAGCTGAAAGGGGAGTACTGGTCTCCAGAAATGAATGACTCTCCTCGTTCAATTTCACTAAAGAAAGCTGAGGCAATTACTAGTAATCGATTTTTATCAGCTGATTCTGATTTGAAAATTAGTTTTTCGTGTTTTTCGATGAATCCTGTGTCTAATTCACATCCCCTAAATGGAGTCGAATCTGCAAGTGCATGAAGAAATTGGGTGTTAGTTTTAACACCTGAAATACGATATTCTTCAAGTGCTTGTACCATACGATCAATTGCTTTTTCCCTACTTTCATCCCATACAATTAGTTTTGCAATCATCGGATCGTAATAGATGCTGACTTCGTCGCCTTCTACCACACCGGTGTCTACTCGGACATGGTTGCTCTCTTCAGGCGTTCTCAGATAGTTCAGTGTACCTGTTGCTGGAAGGAAGTCATTCTCTGGGTCTTCAGCATATATACGAGCCTCAAGTGCGTGCCCTTTGATTGTTAACTCACTTTGAGCAAGAGGAAGTGCTTCGCCACTGGCTATTCGTATTTGCCATTCGACTAGGTCTAGTCCCGTAATCATTTCTGTTACTGGATGTTCTACTTGCAGACGTGTATTCATCTCCATGAAATAAAAAGATCCATCAACGTCATACAGAAATTCAACCGTACCGGCACCAACGTAATTAATGGCCTGAGCAGCTCGAACAGCGGCCTCACCCATTGCACGCCTAGTCTCATCTGATAGCCCAGGAGCTGGTGCTTCCTCGATCACTTTTTGATGGCGTCTCTGTACGGAGCAATCCCGCTCAGCAAGGTAAATCGAATGACCTAATTGATCACAAAATACTTGAATTTCAACATGGCGAGGTTGTGTTAGATAACGCTCTATTAGCATGTCCGGATTGCCAAATGCGTTTTGCGCTTCTCGGCGAGCAGACTGCAAAGCACTATCAAACTCTTCTATTGAATTAACTACGCGCATTCCTTTTCCGCCGCCACCAGCAATGGCTTTAAGAAGCTGTGGATAACCACAACGCTCTGACTTCTGGCGTAGCAACTCGGGTGATTGGTCTTCGCCATGATAACCAGGAACCAATGGCACACCGGCGTCTTCCATAATCGCTTTTGCAGCTGATTTGGAGCCCATTGCGGCAATAGCGGACGAAGGAGGGCCTATAAAGGTTATTCCCTGTGCTTCAAGAGCTTCAGCGAAAGACGTATTTTCAGATAAGAAACCATAACCTGGGTGAACAGCTTGTGCTCCTGAACGCTTACAGATCTCAATAATTGCATCTGCGCGTAAATAGCTCTCTGAACTCGGTGCAGGGCCAAGAAGAAAAGCTTCATCTGCCATCGATACGTGTCGCGCATTCGCGTCTGCTTCTGAGTAAACCGCAACACACTTTATGCCCAAACGATGAGCTGTCTGAATAACTCGGCATGCTATCTCGCCACGGTTTGCGATAAGTATTTTGTTGAACATCTAGCGTTCCTCCTGGATCCAGTTCGGTTGGCGCTTTTCAAGGAAGGCTGAAAGGCCTTCTTGGCCTTCTGGGCTAACACGAATCTCTGCAATGCGACGAGCCGTATCATCTATGAGAGATTCATTTATTTCTGTTCCACTAACTTTAAAGATTAACTGCTTGGCTGCATTCATTCCCTGAGGACTGTTCGTGGCTAATAGGTCTAAATATTTTTTCAATGCCAATTCAAACAATGAAGTGTCAGCGACAATCTCATGTACTAATCCAAAATTCATTGCTTCAACGGAACTAAATGATTCTGCAGTTAAGAAGAAGCGTCTTGCTTGTCTCTCGCCGATCGCACGAACAACATAAGGAGAGATAACAGCTGGGATTAATCCTATTTTCACCTCGCTTAAACAAAAACGACTTCTTTTTTCGGCGATAACAATGTCACAACACGCCGCTAAACCCACAGCACCGCCAAAAGCAGCTCCTTGAACAAGGCAAATTGTTGGTTTGGAGAAATTATTTAAGCGCCGCATTAGTTCAGCGAGGCGACCGGCATCAAGGAGGTTCTCGTCATAACTGTTTTCAGCTATTTTTTTCATCCAATTAAGATCCGCACCGGCAGAAAAATTCTTACCTTTGGATCTGAGCACTAGCACGCGAACATCAGGATCTTTTTCGGCATCATCAAGCCAAATGATCATTTGCTCTATGATGGTGTCATCAAATGCGTTGTGAACTTCAGGACGATTGATGACGATATGTGCGCACCCAGCCTTAGTTTTTTCTAAGAGCACAAAAGATTCAGACATATAACCCCCTTACATGCGGAATACGCCGAACTTCGTGTCCGGAATTGGTTTATTGAGTGCGGCAGATAATCCCATCGCAAGCACTTCACGAGTTTGTGCTGGGTCTATTACTCCATCGTCCCATAGTCGAGCGCTAGCATAATATGGGTGCCCCTGACGCTCGTAAGTGTCCGAAACAGGCTTTTTGAACTTAGCTTCTTCCTCAGCAGACCAAGATTCCCCTTGGCGTTCTAAACCATCTCTTTTAACCGTTGCAAGAACGCCAGCTGCTTGCTCGCCGCCCATTACAGATATGCGAGCGTTTGGCCACATCCATAAGAAGTTTGGATCGTATGCTCGGCCGCACATTCCATAGTTACCGGCACCAAATGAGCCCCCTATTAAAACCGTAAGTTTGGGGACATCAGCACAAGCAACTGCAGTCACGAGTTTCGCTCCATGTTTAGCAATACCCTCCGATTCACTTTTTTGTCCGACCATAAATCCAGTTATATTTTGCAAAAAGATAAGAGGGATTTTTCTCTGACAACATAACTCGATAAAATGAGCGCCTTTCTGGGCTGAATCACTGAATAAGATACCGTTGTTGGCTAAGATGCCTACTGGATACCCGTGAATGCGAGCAAATCCCGTTATGAGCGTTGTGCCATAAAGCTTTTTGAATTCATCGAATTCAGAACTATCCACGATACGAGCAATAACTTCGCGAACATCGAATGGTTTTTTTAGATCAGTTCCAACAATGCCGTATATGTCATTTACATCGTAAATCGGTGCTTTTGGTGCTTGAATATCCCCGCAAATCTGCTTACGACGGTTTAGGTTTGCAACACAGGTGCGTGCAATCTGCAGAGCGTGTGCGTCATTTTCAGCATAGTGGTCAGCTACGCCTGAAATTTTACAGTGAACATCGGCACCACCAAGATCCTCAGCGCTCACTTCTTCCCCTGTGGCAGCTTTTACAAGGGGGGGGCCAGCAAGGAAAATAGTACCCTGATTTCGAACAATAATTGATTCATCCGCCATTGCAGGGACATAAGCACCGCCAGCAGTACACAGACCCATCACAACAGCAATCTGAGGTATGCCTTTTGCAGACATTCTGGCCTGATTAAAGAATATGCGTCCGAAATGGTCACGATCAGGAAATACCTGATCTTGTTGGGGTAAGTTCGCCCCACCGGAGTCGACAAGGTAGACACAAGGTAAATTGTTTTGTTCAGCAATTTCTTGAGCACGCAAATGCTTTTTAACTGTCAGAGGGAAGTATGTCCCACCTTTAACTGTCGCATCATTAGCGATGATCATGCATTCCTGGCCGCTAACCCGGCCAATGCCAGTAATAATGCCCGCAGCGGGTACTTTATCGTCGTAAACTTCATACGCTGCCAGTTGTGATAACTCTAGAAAGGGTGAACCTTCATCCAGTAGAGCGTTTATTCGATCTCGTGGAAGCAACTTGCCGCGTGAAAGATGGCGCTCTTGATATTTTGCACCACCTCCTTGTTCGATCAGCGTCACTTTTTTTCTGAGATCATTGACTGCATCGGTCATGCTTGCCTTGTTCTGAATAAATTCATCGGCCCGCTTGTTCACTTTGCTTTGTAAAATCGGCATAAACTGTTCCTTAAAACTGATATCACTTTCTGAGAAAGTGGTTTGTCAATTTCCCATATTTAGTTATTTGTTCAGGAAAAGTTCGCGTCCAATCAGCATTCGACGAATCTCAGAAGTGCCAGCACCGATTTCATAAAGTTTGGCATCCCTGAGAAGTCTTCCTGTCGGGAACTCGTTCACATATCCGTTTCCTCCTAAAAGTTGGATAGCATCCAGAGCCATTTTGGTTGCTGTTTCAGCGGTGTATAAAATCACTCCTGCACAATCTTTGCGACTTGGTTCACCTTGCATAGCGGCCTGAGCTACCGTGTATGTGTACGACTTACACGCGTTCATCAACGTGTACATGTCTGCAATTTTTCCCTGCACAAGTTCAAATTCTCCAATGGCTTGACCAAATTGTTTTCTATCACGAATGTACGGCACTGAAATATCCATGGTAGCTTCCATAATTCCAAGTGGACCACCTGCAAGTACCAATCGCTCGTAATCTAGACCAGACATAAGCACACGAACACCACCGTTGAGTTCACCCAAGATGTTCTCTTTAGGTACTGGACAGTCTTCAAACAGCAATTCACACGTGTTTGAACCACGCATACCTAATTTGTCGAGTTTTTGATGGCGTGAAAAACCTGGATAATCACGCTCTACAATAAATGCTGTGATTCCTTTGGGGCCTGCAGATGTGTCTGTTTTCGCATAGACAACATAGGTATCGGCATCTGGACCGTTAGTGATCCACATCTTGTTACCGTTTAGTAGATAATGATCACCGTTATCACGAGCAGTAAGTTTCATCGATACAACATCAGAACCAGCGTTGGGTTCAGACATAGCTAGTGCACCAACGTGATCCCCGCTAATCAGTTTTGGTAGATATTTTTGTTTCTGTTCTTTTGTGCCATTTCTATGAATTTGGTTAACACAAAGATTTGAGTGGGCTCCGTAGGAGAGGCCAACAGAAGCTGATGCACGACTGATCTCCTCCATCGCAATGACATGTGCTAAATAGCCCATATCAACGCCGCCGTATTCTTCTTTAACTGTAATCCCCAGAAGACCCATATCACCGAACTTTTTCCAAAGATCTTTAGGAAATTCGTTTTTCTCATCAATTTCTGCTGCGCGAGGTGCTATCTCTTTTGCTGCAAAAGCATTGATGCCATCACGTAACATGTCCAGAGTTTCGCCATGGCCGAAATTTAGTCGAGAAAATTGTGAAATCATAACGTCATCCTTTAATTATTTGATTTTTTTGAATTTGTTTTTAGATTTTGAAGTGCTTCCAGGCACCGGGTCTCTGCCGAGGTAAGCTCAGCTTGCAGATTTGCTATATCTTCCAGTTGCTGTGATAGCTCAGCTCTTTTGATGGTAATAACTTCAATTAGTCGTTTAAGTTGTTTCTCACTTCCTGAGTTCGTTTTGTCCCAAAGAGAGAATAGCTCCCGTATTTCTGCCAAAGAAAAGCCAAGTCTCTTGCCTCTGAGAATTAGTTTTAATCGAACACGATCTTGTCGTGAGTAAATGCGTGTCTGCCCACTCCTCTTAGGGAAAAGAAGTTTTTGGTCCTCATAGAAGCGAACGCTTCTAGTAGTGAGGTCAAACTCTCTAGCCAGTTCGCTAATAGAAAATGTTGTCTGCTGCTTCATGTCATCACTCAGTTATTGTGATCCATAACAATATCTGTACTTAACGTTAACGTAAACATTAATAGGGGAAAACCTTTATTTTTTGTTTATTGAGGGTTAAAAATATAAGTCTCTGATATATATAGTAAAATTATTGAAAATAGACCTATTTCGCCGCTTTATTATACTAAAGTCTTACTTCACAACCCCTATTTGCAATTGCTAGGTTTGTCGTAAGCAAAGACATTCTGAGAGCACCAATCTGATGTTGCGCCGTAATAAAAATAAATCAGTAATTAACTGGAGAGATCAGTTTTCATGTGTGCCGACTATGTATTGCAGACAAAGAACCTCGTTAAAGAATTCAAAGGTTTTACGGCGGTTGACGACGTTAATCTAAATGTTGAGCGAGGCTCAATTCACGCTTTGATTGGTCCAAATGGGGCAGGCAAAACAACCGTGTTCAACCTCCTTACTAAGTTCTTGATACCTACATCGGGTCAGATTTTGTTCAACGGTAATGACATTACCAGTATGAAATCTGCGGAAATTGCTCGAAAAGGTGTGGTTCGTTCTTTTCAAATATCAGCTGTTTTTCCACACCTGACCGTTCTGGAGAATGTTCGTGTTGCTTTACAGCGGAAAGAGGGCAATAGCTTTCATTTTTGGAAATCAGATAAAGTCCTAAATCGTCTCAATGACAGAGCCATTGAGCTACTTGACTCTGTAGGGCTAGCGAGTCATGCGGATTCCTTAACAGTCGATCAGCCTTATGGCCGCAAAAGAGCTCTCGAAATAGCAACGACCCTTGCTCTGGATCCCGAATTGATGCTTCTAGATGAGCCCACTCAAGGAATGGGGCATGAAGATGTGGAATCTGTATCTGATTTGATAAAAAAAGTGTCTAAAGACCGCACTATCTTAATGGTGGAGCACAACCTACACGTAGTTTCAAAGCTTGCAGATAAAATTTCTGTTCTTCAAAGAGGTTCGATTTTAACTGAGGGCGATTATGAAACAGTGTCTAGTGATAGCCGTGTTAAAGAGGCCTATCTAGGGGTTAGTGAAGAGGAGACAGCATAGTGGTATCAGGTAACGAGAAAATTCGCATACAAAATCTCCATGCTTTTTACGGTGAGTCTCATATTCTTCACGGCATTGATTTGCATGTTTTGCAGGGTGAGCTAGTGACACTGCTTGGCAGAAATGGTTCAGGTCGATCCACTACCTTGCGCTCGATCATGAACATGGTGGGTCGAAGAACTGGAAGTATCAATATAAACGGTTCCGAAACTCTTGATTTACCAGCTCATCGAATTGCGCACTTGGGTGTTGGGTATTGTCCAGAAGAGCGTGGAATATTTTCAAGTTTAAATGTAGAAGAGAATTTGTTGCTTCCACCAACCGTCAGAAGTGACGGCATGTCCGTGGATGAAATATATGAGGTGTTTCCCAATCTTTTTGAAAGAAGATTCAGTCAGGGTACTCGTCTTTCAGGTGGTGAACAGCAGATGTTGGCCATAGCCCGCATTCTCCGTTCGGGCGCAAATATTCTTCTTCTTGATGAAATTACTGAAGGCCTGGCGCCGGTGATTGTCAAAAAGCTCGGCGATGTCTTACTTGAACTAAAGAAACGTGGTCTAACGGTTTTATTGGTCGAGCAAAATTTTCGATTTGCGGCACCTATTGCTGACAGACACTATGTGGTTGAGCATGGCCATATTGTTGAAGAAGTCCGCAAAGATGAGCTTGAAGCAAAAACACCTCTTTTAAATACACTGTTAGGTGTGTAACGAACCATGTTGTTTGTGAATTTTTCGCGAGCAACCGGTAACAACTATGTCGGCCCTGGGTCTCATAAATATAAAAACGAGAAGGAAAATTGTATGAAATCAATTAAACCCCAAATGCTAGCGTCCGCGATCGGTGCTGCAATTTCAATATCAGCGGCTAATGCGGCTGGAATTAGCGGAGATACTGTTAAAATTGGTGTTCTTGCAGATATGGGCGGCGTTTATGCTGATATCTGTGGAGCTGGCTGTGTAACAGCAGTTGAAATGGCAGTTGAGGATTTCGGCGGCAGCGTTTTAGGAAAACCAATTGAAATCGTTAGTGCTGATGACCAGAACAAAGCCGATGTCGGTGCAGCTATTGCTAGAAAATGGCTAGACACCGAAGACGTTGATGCAATTACTGGACTTGTTGCTTCATCCGTTACCGGAGCAGTAACCGAAATTACAAAGGAAAAGGGCAAACTAGCGCTAATTTCCACCTCCGCTTCTCACGCTTTTACAACGAAAGCTTGTTCGCCATACAACGCTCACTGGACATATAACGTAGTTGCCCTGGCAAACGGTACTGTTAAACCGATGGTGCAATCTGGTAAGAAAAAATGGTTCTTTATTACTGCAGATTATGCATTTGGTCATGCTCTGGAGGGGGTCGCAAGCAAGGTTGTAGCTGAAAATGGTGGTGAGGTTGTAGGTACTGCGCGTGCGCCACTTGGAACAACTGACTTCTCATCATTTGTTCTTCAAGCTCAATCATCAGGTGCTGATGTTGTAGCGCTTGCAAATGCTGGTTCAGATTTCGTTAACTCACTTCAGTCTGCCGTTGAATTTGGTCTTACTGAAACTACCGATGTGGCAGGACTGTTGGTATTTACGCCAAATGCACAGGCGCTCGATCCTGAAGTTGCAGGTGGTATGCGTTTAACGACGGGCTTCTATTGGGATCTTGATGATCAGACACGCGCGTGGTCTAAACGTTTCAAAGAACGTCATGGTTCGATTCCTGCTATGGGACAGGCGGGTGCTTACTCGATGACCACACATTACCTTAATGCTATCAAGGAAGCCGGTACAGATGAAGCTGAAGCGGTTATGGCAGTTATGAAACAAAACAAGCCTAACGACTTCTTTGCCAGAAACGCTTATCTTCGCGCAGATGGAAGAATGGTACACGATATGTATCAAGTTCGTATTAAAAATGGATCTGAGCGAAGCAATCCAGACGATATTTTCGAGGTTGAAAAGGTCATTCCTGGTGAGGAAGCCTTCGGACCAATGTTGGATCAGTGTAACTTCGTAGCTTCGAAGTAATCTGACCTACATTAGCTGATGGGCATTCCTGCCCATCAGCTCAATTTTCAAGGGATAGAGCAATGGCGTCACTCCTCGACATCAATCTTTTTGGTCTTTTTGGTCAACTTTTAGTTGGTCTCATCAACGGATCTTTTTATGCGCTTTTAAGTCTTGGTCTAGCAATAATTTTCGGACTTCTGAAGATTATCAACTTTGCCCATGGTGCCCTCTACATGTTAGGTGCTTTTTTGGCTTGGATGGCGTTGCAGTATTTTGGAATTAATTATTGGGTCGCGATTATTGTTGTCCCCATAATTGTCGCCGCAATTGGTATTTTGATTGAACGGATATTATTACGACCAATTTCCAACGAAGATCATTTATATAGCCTACTACTGACATTTGGAGTGGGTCTTATATTCCAGGGGGTTTTTACCCACATCTTCGGGTCATCAGGCCTATCCTACAAAATACCACCAGAGTTGAAAGGTGGTTTTAAATTACCTTTTATGTACCTCCCAACTTACAGAGGGTGGATCATCTTTGTTTCTCTTCTTGTGTGCGGGCTAACCTGGTACATGATAGAGAAAACAAAACTTGGTGCTTATCTTCGTGCCGGTACAGAGGATCCCAAGTTGATGCAAGCCTTCGGGATTAATGTTCCACTAATTGTGACCTTAACGTTTGGTTTTGGTGTTGGGCTGGCTGGCTTGGCGGGTGTTTTAGCCGCGCCAATCTACTCAGTATCCCCTTACATGGGTTCTAACCTACTAATAGTAGTCTTCGCAATCGTAGTAATTGGTGGAATGGGTTCTATCGGTGGAGCAATAATTACGGGCTTAATAATGGGAATACTTGAAGGCCTCACTAAGTACTTTTACCCAGAGGCATCAACGACCATTATTTTTGTTGTCATGGTGATTGTTTTGTTGATAAAGCCAGCAGGCTTGTTTGGTAAAGAGAATTAGGAGCAATCATGCTGAATATATCTAAATCCACTCTGATACTCGTTGTACTTGGCCTGATTGCACCCTATGTGCTGTATCCAGTTTTTGTTATGAAAATTTTATGCTTTGGTTTGTTTGCCATGGCTTTTAACTTACTTCTTGGATACGTAGGTCTACTATCATTCGGGCACGCGGCATTTTTAGGAACCGGTGGCTACGTTACAGGTTACCTTGTTATGGAAACAGGGCTAAGTCCTGAGCTTGGCATTTTATTCGGGACTATTGCCGCTGGTCTTTTAGGGGCTGTTTTCGGCAAGCTAGCAGTAAAACGAGAAGGAATTTACTTTGCCATGGTCACTTTGGCACTTGCGCAGCTTGCTTTCTTTTTCTTTCTTCAGGCCCCATTCACCGGTGGTGAAGACGGAATGCAGGGCATACCCAGGGGAACGCTCTTTGGCTTTATAGATCTTAATGACAGTTTGAACATGTATTACACGGTACTTGCAGTCTTTCTTTTCGGTTTTTGGCTCATTAAGAGAACGATCCATTCACCATTTGGCCAGGTTTTAAAAGCTATTAGAGAAAACGAACCTCGCGCTTTATCACTTGGCTACAATGTTAATGATTACAAATGGGTCGCTTTCATAATATCAGCAAGCCTTGCAGGGTTAGCAGGTTCGACTAAAACGCTTGTTTTCCAATTAGCTTCACTTACGGATGCTCATTGGCATATGTCTGGTGAAGTAGTGCTTATGACGCTACTCGGAGGCATGGGTACATTATTTGGCCCATTAGTCGGCGCTGCTTCAGTGGTCACAATCCAAAATTACCTATCCGGTGGCGAGCTGGGTAACTACATCCACATCATTATGGGTGTGATCTTTGTAGTGTGTGTATTGGCTTTCCGCAGCGGTATTGTTGGTGAGTTTCAAAAATTCATGAAGAAAAATTTTAATTAATATTTAGGGGGGTTATCCCCCTCTCTTTTTAAATATCACATTACGTTTACGTAAACTTTCATTTTGCAGGTGCGTTATGAGTAAAGATCCAATTGTCATTGTTAGTGCTGTCCGAACCCCAATGGGGGGCATGATGGGTGTTTTTAAAGACGTTAGAGCACCAGATTTGGGTGCCACAGCAATTAATGCAGCCATTAATCGAGCAGGAATTTCTAAAGCTGATATTGATGAAGTGATCATGGGTTGTGTCCTTCCAGCAGGTCTTGGTCAAGCACCGGCTCGTCAAGCTTCGCGTGCTGCAGGCTTACCGGACGCGACCGGCTGTACAACCATCAACAAGATGTGTGGTTCTGGGATGAAAGCAGTCATGCTTGCTCATGATCAACTTGCAGCGGGTACAATTGATGTAATGGTTGCAGGTGGTATGGAGAACATGAGCCAAGCGCCATATCTATTGCCAAAAGCTCGTGCAGGTATGCGAATGGGACATTCGCAAGTCATAGATCATATGTTTTTTGATGGTCTTGAGGATGCCTATGAAGGTGGTTTGATGGGACTTTATGCCCAGAAAACTGCAGATGACTATTCAGTCACTCGAGAAGCGATGGATGACTTTGCCATTAATTCATTAGAAAAGGCGCTTGGTGCGATCGACCGCAAAGAGTTCGTTGAAGAAATTGCACCGGTTAGTGTGAAGACACGAAGAGGTGAGGCACTTATTGAGTTGGATGAACAACCTGGTAATGCCAGGATAGATAAAATTAGAACTCTCAAACCGGCCTTCAAACAAGATGGAACGGTAACTGCTGCAAATTCCAGTTCGATTTCTGATGGGGCTTCAGCCCTTTTATTAATGCGCGAATCTACAGCAAAGTCCAAAGGTCTAAAACCTCTGGCTCGAATAGTATCTCATACTACTCATGCTCAGTTGCCCGCTGAGTTCACCATTGCGCCTATTGGCGCTATTCAGAAAGCCATCAAAAGAGCCAACTGGGAACTTGATTCAGTAGATTTGTTCGAGATCAATGAAGCTTTTGCGGTTGTAACTTTGTTAGCGGTCAACGAGCTTGGCCTTGATATCTCCAAGGTTAATGTACGAGGCGGTGCATGTGCGTTGGGACATCCGATCGGCTCAAGTGGTTCTCGTATCCTCGTTACTCTGATTCATGCACTTAAGCAAAGTGGCAAAAAACGCGGTCTAGCGTCACTTTGTATTGGCGGTGGCGAAGCAACTGCAATGGCGATTGAGATGGTTTAAGGAGTGGGTTCGAATGCAAATTAAGAATAATGTTTTTGTTATTACCGGAGGTGGCCGCGGTTTAGGTCGTGCAATGGCTGAAAGTCTTGCCAAACAGGGAGCTAGCCTAGCTCTCATCGACCTAAATAATGAGAACCTTCTGGAAGCAACTTCTTCCTGTGAGTCTCTTGGAGGCAAAGCACAGGGATACGTTTGTGATATCACGGTCGAGAAAGACGTTGAGGAATGTTTCGTAAAAATTAAAAAAGACTTTGGACAAATCAATGGATTAGTGAATAACGCAGGCTTGATGCGTGACGGTATGTTGATCAAAGTGAAAGACGGTGAACTTCAAGCAAAAATGTCTGTTGATCAGTTTCAGTCGGTTGTAAACGTTAATTTGCTGGGTACCTTTCTCTGTGGTCGCGAGGCCGCTGCGATTATGGCGACACAGGGAGAGGGAGGGGTCATTGTTAATATCTCTTCAGTTTCACGAGCTGGCAATATCGGGCAGACCAATTACTCAGCTACAAAGTCTGCGGTAGCAACAATGGTTACAAGCTGGGCGGGTGAGTTGGCACGCCACGGAATTAGGGTGGGTGGTATCGCTCCAGGGGTCATTGCCACTGAGATGACAGCACAAATGAAACCTGAAGCGATAGATCGGATGATATCGGCTGTACCCCTTCGTCGATTGGGTGAGACAGCTGAGATGGCTCATACTCTTCAATACATCATAGAAAATGACTTTTTTACCGGCCGTATCATAGAAATGGATGGCGGATTGAGAATTTAGTTAAATATATGAGGAAAATGGCATGCGCTATTTTGATGATTTCTTTATAGGCGAACGTTTGGAAGGGGGAAGTGCCACTTTATCAGAGGCACAAATTATCGATTTCGCGATGATGTACGATCCTCAGAGTTTCCACGTTGATAATCAGGCTGCAGCCGAAAGTCACTTTGGAGGTCTAATAGCCAGTGGATTTCAAACAATTGCCCTCTGTTTTAGATTGTTTATTCAAAGGGATCATTTCCGCGCATGCTCCATGGGTGGCCCCGCGATCGATGAGCTACGTTTCATCATTCCGGTTAGACCAGGCGATACTCTTCGAAGTGAGGCTGAAATCTTAGAACTCACCCCGTCTCGATCCAAGCCTGACGTTGGAATTGTTCGTTACCGAATAGTGGGCACCAATCAACATAAAGAGAAGGTTGTGAGTTACGTAGTTACTAATATGCTTAAACGACAACCTACTGACGAGCATAAGCGTTAATAAGGTTATATTCATGACGAAACTGCTTTGGCAACCGACGCAATCACAAATTGAGCAGACCAAAATTTGGAAATTTCAGCAGATTATTAATAAAAAATACTCATTGGAATTAAAAGGTTATGACGAACTTCATAAGTGGTCTGTAGAAAATGCTGAGAAATTCTGGTCTTGCATTTGGGATATAACTGACGTCAAAGGTCAGAAAGGGCAAGCGCCATATTTATTAGACGCACACAAGATGCCAGGTGCTAGATGGTTTCCTCATGCTCAATTGAATTATGCTGAAAACCTTCTTCGGTTTCGTGATGATCAGACAGCAATCATATTCCGCAACGAGAAGGGCATGCGGCAGTGTATAAGTTTTGCCGAGCTGTATACACAAGTCGCACAATGTTCTGCTGCATTGCGTAAGGTTGGCGTTAAAAAGGGGGACGTGGTTGCTGGTTTTTTACCCAATTTGCCACACACTTGTGTGGCTATGCTTGCTGCAACCAGTTTAGGTGCGGTGTGGACATCTTGCTCTCCTGATTTTGGCTTTCAGGGTGTTCTTGATCGCTTTGGCCAAGTCAGTCCAAAAATTCTTTTCACCGTCAGCTCTTATCTTTACAACGGCAAGCGAATTGAAACGCTTCACAAGAGTCTCGAGCTTGTTGAGGCTATTCCCTCATTAGAGCAGATGGTAGTGATGCCATACCTAGATGAGCCATCTGAAGATTTTGGCATAAGGAAAGTTACTCACTGGAACGACTTTATTGATGCACTTGCGACAGACGTTGAGTTTGAACCGATGGCGTTCGATGACCCTCTATACATTATGTACTCATCAGGTACGACTGGTCAGCCAAAATGCATAATTCATGGTGTCGGAGGCACACTATTGCAGCACCTCAAGGAGCATCAACTTCATACAGACATTAATCGTAATGATATTTTTTTCTATTACACCACTTGTGGTTGGATGATGTGGAATTGGCTGGTAAGTGGTCTGGCAACGGGTGCTACGCTGATGTTGTTTGATGGCTCTCCGTTTGCACCAACCCCACAGATTTTGTGGGATATGGCTGAGGAAGAGTCTGTTAGTATTTTTGGAACAAGTGCAAAGTATTTAGCAGCACTTGAGAAAGCGGGCGTAAAGCCTCGTGAGTCTCACAGATTACCGCAACTTCGAGCGGTACTTTCGACTGGTTCACCACTGAGTAACGAAAGCTTTGAGTATGTCTATCGTGATATTAAAGATGACCTTCTATTGGCTTCTATATCTGGCGGTACAGATATTGTTTCTTGCTTTGCTCTTGGTTGTCCTATTTTGCCTGTGTTTGCCGGCGAACTTCAGTGCCGCGGTTTAGGGATGGCGGTAGCCATACTTGATGATGGCGGTGAAACTGTTTTGGAACAGAAGGGTGAGCTTGTCTGTACGTCTCCATTTCCCTCTATGCCTATTGGTTTTTGGGATGATGCTGATCAGTCCAAATATCACTCAGCTTATTTTGAAAGGTTTGAAAACATATGGGCGCATGGTGACTACGGTGAAATTACGGCCCGTGGAGGGTTAATCATCCATGGACGGTCTGATGCTGTATTAAACCCAGGTGGTGTAAGGATTGGTACAGCAGAAATTTATCGTCAGGTTGAGCGTTTGGATGAAGTTCTTGAGAGTGTCTGCATCGGTCAGCCATGGAAGGATGATACCCGCGTAGTCCTGTTTGTCGTGTTGCGCGATGGTTTTGAACTAGACAGTGATCTTAAGCAGAAAATTCGTCAGCAAATTCTGAAAAATACGACTCCCCGCCATGTGCCCGCTGTGATTATTAAGGTTGATGAAATACCTAGAACTATCAGTGGAAAGATTGTTGAGCTTGCCGTTAGGAAAACCATTCTGGGTGAGCAGATCAACAATGTAGAAGCTATTGCTAATCCCCAAGCTTTGGATCTATTCAGGAATTTACCTGAGTTGGAGAGGTAAGCAAATGAATAGGATGGTAGATACTGGCTATGGACAAGTAAATACTCAATCATGGGGCTTTGAGCTCTATCCTGACCGTGCACCAGTTGTTCTTTTACATGATTCTTTGGGCTGCATATCTTTGTGGCGTCAATTTCCAGAACAACTGCTCAACTGTTTAAAAAGGCCAATTATTGCTTATGATCGTCTTGGTTTTGGTATATCAGATAAGCGCGAAGCCTTGCCTAATTTAGATTTTGTGGAAGAAGAGGCCAGGCTTTACTTTCCAAGGATCAAAACTGCTCTTGGCTTAAAAGAATATGTGATTTTGGGGCATTCGGTGGGCGGTGCAATGGCTGTTGAGATTGGAGCATCAGACCCGGACTGTCTAGCAGTGATCACCATAGCTGCTCAAGCGTTTGTAGAAGAGCGAACGCTCGATGGTATTCGCGAAGCTAAGGAGCTGTTTCAGCAAGACGGTCAAATCGAAAAGTTGGAACGATGGCATGGAAATAAGTCTCGTTGGGTTCTAGATGCCTGGACAGATACTTGGCTCAATCCCAATTTTGAAAATTGGCACCTTACTGCTGCATTAAATTCGTTGAAGTCTCCGGTTCTTGCCATTCATGGGGAGCAAGATGAGTATGGTTCTGTGGCATTTCCACAGTATATTTCCGATCATAGTTCAGGTTTTTCTGAACAAGTAATCATTCCAAACTGTGCACATAATCCTCATAGAACCGATGAAGAGTTGGTACTTGGGTGTATAAAACAGTTTTTAGAAACAAACCTAAAAAATAAACATTAATAGGGTGTAAGTAATGACGGTTTTAATTCGTGAAGATGACAATGGTGTGGTTAACCTAACACTGAACAGACCTGAACATTTCAATACGCTTTCGGAAGCATTAATCGAAGCATTGCAACGCGAGCTTGATGATGTTGCTAAAGATGATCAAGTCCGCTGTGTGATTATTTCAGGTAACGGTCGTGGTTTCTGTGCAGGGCAAGATCTTAAAGAAATGCGAGAAAATCCAGATAAAAATTACTATCAAACTCTCTTTAGTCGAAGTGCAAAGTTAATGCAAAGCATCATTGCTTTACCGGTTCCTGTAATCGCAAAGGTTCACGGAATTGCAACGGCAGCAGGCTGTCAGCTAGTTGCCAGCTGTGATCTTGTTATAGCTGCCTCCTCAGCACGTTTTGCAGTCTCTGGAATAAAACTCGGTCTTTTCTGCTCCACACCGGCCGTGGCTCTATCACGATCAATTGCGCCGAAACGTGCCTTCGATATGCTTGTTACAGGTGACTTTATTGATGCTGAAACCGCATGTAATTGGGGACTTGTAAGTCAAGTTGTAAAGCCTGAGATTCTCGACCAAGCTGTCGCTCTTAAAGTGGAAAAAATACTTGAGAAAAGCCCTGAGGCAATTCGCTATGGAAAAGCCATGTTCCACCCTCAAAGCCAGATGAATCTATCAGAGGCATATATGTTTGCAGGGGAAGTAATGGCAGACAACATGATGTGCCCATCTGCTATTGATCAAATAGACAATTTTATAAATAAATAACGCGTAACTATTTTCGACGACGTTTAGATTGAACGGGAGCCCGTCATGCAAGGTTCATACGTATATGCTTTGGTAATGTTATCGGCAGGTATAGGAATTCCAACAATGGCCACTTTAAACAGTGGGCTGGGCAGCAAACTACAAAGTACCTCGTTGGCTACTGCAATGGCATTAGCTTTGGGTTTTTTAACAGTCTCAATCTATTTGATCGCGACTGAGGGATTTCCCAAAAAGTTTATCGCCAGTGAATTACCTTTTTTCTTTTATCTAGGGGGTTTATGCGTAGCTTTCTACGTAATAAGTGTGACTTGGATAGTTCCTAAGTTTGGGGTATCCAATGCCATAGCTTTTGCGCTACTAGGTCAGCTTTTGGCTATGAGCGTTATAGATCACTTCGGTTTATTCGGCGCTCAGCAATATCAAATTACGGTCAAGCGTTTGTTAGGTTTGATAACTATGGCAGTCGGTATTTATTTGGTTCTGGATAAATCTACTGGGGTCACTCGTTAGATTTAGCGCATAATATCCGTAAACATTGAGTGTGTAATTTTCTGAAACGTTAACATATTTAAAGAAAATCTTTCCCAACCGTTTTTGAAGCCAGTACCTCTTCATGCAAGGCTAGTATGGTCTGACTGTGCTCTTTAGCGAGCTCTGAAAGATTCTCTTTTGCCATCGTCACTTTCTCATCCAGAATTGCTTCTCGAAGCTGTTCAGGTGTCCACTGTTCAGCATAAGAGCGTAACGATTCCAAATAACTGTGAGGTTGTATCTTGATCATAAAAGAATACTTTTTGTGTATGTTTATACAGTTTAGGCATGGGCCCCTAATTTGGAAAGGCTTGATCGAGTTTTTTGACCAATACTTTAGGCAAATACCTTCTAGGATCATCCATTCCAATCGCGACGTCACTGGATATAATTTCACGCCCTTCACTACTGATGATTGAGCAGATCAGATAATTTTTACCTTCTAAAAGCTCGCACTCAACCCTATACCCCATTTCTTCAATCATACGTGAAACTACGTGTGTGAAATTCATCCCATACCCTTCATCGAAGCCTAGTACATTCGCAGATGACCCTGATGCACTTGAGTTCTGGGTACACAAAGAAAGCTCCACAATGTTTCTGGTCATACCTAAAGAGAACACAAAGCAGTTAGACATGGCGATCAAACAGAACATGGCAAACTTTGTGTTTGACCAGGCTTAGGCTTCGGCACCTAAATATCTGAACATCCAAAAGGTGGCAGCTGCGTGATAACAACGAGCAAAGAGAGAGCTATTGAGCTCGCAAGGGAATACAGATCGATGCGCGAACTCAACCGTCCAGAATGTTCTGACTATTTAGTCGTTATTCTGGAAAGTGAGATAGTGGGTTATAACTACTCTATGCGCTACGCAAGCAGCACAC
>CATEEE010000260.1 GCA_949499045.1 Marinobacterium sp. xm-d-530
ACTTTACCTACCGGCATTAGACGTTCTGCGATGACATCATCAGAAGTAACGGCTTGCGCTGATAGAGCTGCAAACGTTAGACCTAGAGTACATAGTGCTGTTGAAGCCTTAGAAATGATTGCTTTCATTGGCTGCTCCTCTCTGTTTTGAATTCGGTTCTACCTGCTACCTTGTGAGTAGCCTAGTCCGAAGGCTAAAAATTCTGCGCGCATTATAACGATTATTAGTTTTATTCGAAATAACGCTATCTTTGGTTCTTATCGTTTAATGATGTAAGGAGATGACTTTCATGACAGAGTCGGGCTTAATGTTATGAATTATTAACTCTTTGTTTAAGTACTAGATACTGGCATGGCCTTCTTATTTGTTAATGTTCAACTGTTTTTGTTGATAGCATTGGTCTGGGTTCTACAAACTCAAGTTATCTACCCGATAGAGCGCACTTTGCTTGATCCATCATGGGTAGCGGTCGCTAGTACGCTGTTTCTACCGGCTGGGTTTAAAGTCATTATTGCCGTTATTATGGGCTGGATGGCAGCACCTGCCATACTTCTATCCACGATTTTTGGCATGTGGCTTCATACTGAGGATCTTCTTTTTAGCTCACATTTTGCCGTTGAATCGACTATTTCTCTCTATATTCCTATCCTGTTGATTCGCTTCTTGAAGGGTGGTGATCAGGGGGTGGATACGACTAAAGAATCAATTAGCCTGTTCAGAACAGCGGTTGTGGTGACAGTCATTGCAGCCATGCTTAATGCATTTTTCTCAACGGTGCTTTACGGAACCTCTGCACCACTGGGTATATGGCTCCACTTTTTGATTGGCGATCTATTAGGAACGATAGCCGTAGTCGGCATGGTGGTTTTGTTTAGGCAATCTATCTATCTCTGGATCGCAAAACGACTCGCACGCTAAAAACAAAAAGAGAGCCGAGGCTCTCTTTTCCTTAAGGACAAACTACTTAAGGTTTAACCGTTGTAAACCCGAGCGTTTCCCAATCTTGCATCCCGCCACGGTACCACTTGATCTTGTCAGCTGGGTAGCCGAAATCTAGTAACGCTTTGATGTTGGTTGGCGATTGGCCACACCACATGCCGTTACAGTACATCACCAGTGTTTTAGCCTTGCCGTATTTCCACAAGCCATCAAATTCTTCGCCACCGAAATCGTCTACGATGATCTCGCCAATTGAGATAGGGTCAGCACCTTTGCGGGTTGATAGCTTGGTCCATGGAATGTTCACAGCACCAGGAATCATACCGCGTGCCGCCCAGTCCGGAGTTCGTGAGTCAATGATCAGAATGGATTCATCACCTGCAGAGACCGCCTCCATGTAACCGACCATCTCAACTTCACCAATGGTCTCAACACCCGGTGCTAACGTCATAGGTTGAATACAGAACGGCGGACAAGGGCGTGAGGTCATCGCAAAAGATGGATTCACGGTATTTTTAGTATCTTGGTTACGCATGACAGTGACCTTTTCACCGTTATGCATGACCTCGGTCGACATTAGGCTACCAGTGATACCCACAGGCTTGGTCGCTGCAGCCGATTCTGTTTTAGTTGCTGCAGAGTTACAGCCAGCCAATGTTAGAGCGGCCAGTGACGCGATTAGAATTTTTTTCATTGAATCTTCCTTATTATTTTTAGGCAAAAAAAAGCGTAGTCATCAATCACTACGCTTTTTTGATCAACTAGGTATAAAACCCTAATTAAGGCTTAACGGTTGTTAGGCCAAGGTTTTCCCAGTTCTGCATACCACCACGGTACCACTTGATCTTGTGAGCTGGGTAGCCAAAGTCTAGAAGGGCTTTGATGTTAGTTGGCGACTGGCCACACCACATACCGTTACAGTACATCACTAGAGTTTTAGCATTTCCGAACTTCCAAAGACCGTCGAACTCTTCAGCGCCGAAGGTGTCAGTGAAGATCTCACCAATTGAGATTGGGTCAGCACCTTTACGAGTTGATAGAGCTGTCCAAGGTAGGTTAATCGCACCAGGAATCATGCCACGTGCAGCCCAATCGGGAGTACGTGAGTCGATGATTAGGATAGAGTCATCACCTGCAGATGCTTTCTCCATGTAACCGATCATCTCAACTTCACCGATGGTTTCAACACCCGGTGCTAGTTTAATTGGTTGGATACAGAAAGGAGGACAAGGACGTGAAGTCAATGCGAATGAAGGGTTTACAGTGTTCTGGTTATCGGCGTTACGCTCAACAGTCACTTTGCTGCCGTTGTGCATGACTTCGATCGACATTAGGTCGCCAGTAATACCGACTGGTTTGTCGTCTGAGTGTGAGCCAGCCATTGAAAGGCTAGCCATACCTGAAGCAACTACGCCTATTAGGCCCATTACAAGTGATTTACGGATCATGTTTGATTCCTCAGTGATGTTTCTTTTTTAATAATTATAGAGTGTTGAAATTAATCACACTCAGGTTCTGGCTCACCCTCGGGTACACATAGTGAACCGTCATCGCAGTAGATGGATTTAGCTTCGCCTTCGTCAGCAGCCTGAGCTGGTGATACAAATGCAAATGCCATCATCAACGATGTAAGGATTGCGGCTAGAAATTTGAAATTCATGATTTTCTCCATTGTTCGAAGTATCAGCATCAACTATCCAGTCAATTTCTGACTTCTCCCTTAACCTTAAATTGATATTTATCAATTTTCAAAGTTTGGGTATCAAAAACGTAGATCAATTAGTAATTACAGGTGCTTACTAAGAAATATCAGTTACTTTCGACGTTAGTCGAACAAGGGAAGTTATTCAACATCATATTGGTAATTGCTTCGGTGCCACTCTCAGGAATTTGTCTATTCTGCCAATACTCTAAATAGGTTGAATAGATAACGGCATCCGCATCGGGACGCATAGGAATCACAAAGCAATTAGCAGACTCTGCATTGTGTTTAAGTGCATCGGCAACCCCTAACACATAGCCCTGAACCACCATCGACTCCTGTGACAAAGCCTCATAAACGTCCCTGCCTGAAATAAAAGTGTAGTGCTCTGTATCGGCTAATACCGGTGCTGTAATAAACAGAGCTAACAGTAAAACGATTATATTTGTCATCTTTTTCATTTTTGAATCTGTGGTCTAAGTTGGTGAAGAGTGATTCGATCGATACAATAGACGATCATTCATTAAGGATTACTCTAAGCCATGTTCAGCGGTTCAGCAAAGCGACTCAATAAATTTATCAGCGAGAGCGGTATCTGTTCTCGACGAGAAGCTGATCGCTATATTGAACAGGGCAATGTCTTTATCAATGGCAAACGGGCTCAGATCGGAGATCAAGTACATCCTGGAGATCAGGTTCGAGTAAATGGTCAGATGATCGATCCACTAGAGCCTGATGACTTCGTATTCATAGCCCTGAATAAACCGGTAGGCATTGAGTCGACGACGGAAAGCTCTCGTCCCAACAACATAGTTGATTTCGTCAATCACGGCGTGCGTATTTTCCCAATCGGTCGCTTAGATAAAGACTCTCAGGGCCTTATTTTCATGACCAATAATGGCGATTTGGTGAACAAAGTACTGCGTGCTGGTAACAACCACGAGAAAGAGTACGTAGTTACTGTTAATAAACCGATCACCCCCGCGTTCATTGAAGGCATGGCAGGCGGAGTCCCTATTCTTGGCACCATGACCAAAAAGTGCCCCGTGAAAAAGTTAGATACTCGTGTGTTTAATATTACGCTGGTTCAAGGCCTTAATAGACAGATTCGCCGGATGTGTGAACACTTTGGCTATGAGGTCGTGAAGCTAGAGCGTACCCGCATTATGAACGTCGACTTGAAGGGCCTAGCGATTGGCGATTGGCGAGATCTGACGCAAAAAGAGCTGACAACGCTTTTAAAATCGGTAGAGCACTCCTCATCAGAGGAGAAACCCGGAACACGCAAGTCACGCAGCCCAAACCGATCAAAACCGTCGCAATCTACTCATAAAAAAGGACAAGTTAACCGTACTAGCCACGGAGAAGGGAAAAAACCTAATGCCGCCGGACCAAAACGAAATGCTGCCGGAAAACCGATCGTGCGTAAACCAACGACCAAGCATCCAGATCGAGGAGCAAAACGTGGTGGCGCGGCTAAAAGTGGTAAGCCTTCAGTAACGGGTGGGCGTAGTAAGCGTCGATAGACAATCTATATAAACTAAAAGGCCCCGCATACTGCGAGGCCTTTTAGTTTATATGGCGCGCCTAGAGGGATTCGAACCCCCGACCAACAGGATCGGAACCTGCTACTCTATCCAGCTGAGCTATAGGCGCTAAACATTTACTTCAAATTGTCGAACCCCCGACCAACAGGATGGGGTTGCTGCTTTATCCAGCCGGCCGGCGCTCCGGTGAGCTACTGGCGCTAAACTTGAGGCGTGAATCTTACTGATACCGCCTCGCTTTGCAAGCATGTTCTAGCGTTTCAGTTTCCATTGAACGTCACTACCCGCCATGAATGGTATAATTGGTCTGCCATTCGGTAGGGTGATGCTCTCTGGCAGTGTCCATGATTCTTTCACCAGTGTAATGGTACCCGTGTTCTCTGGTAGATCGTAAAACTTCGGTCCGTGCAGGCTAGCAAATCCCTCAAGTTTATCCAGAGCACCCAGCTCATCGAACACCTGGGTGTACAGTTCAATCGCTGCCCAAGCGCTGTAACAACCTGCACAGCCACAGGCGGTCTCTTTGTTCGCTTGTTCATGCGGTGCCGAGTCGGTGCCTAAGAAGAACTTATCTGAACCTGTTGCCACTACGTCGCGCAGCGCTTGCTGGTGAATGTTGCGCTTCAAGACAGGTAAGCAGTAATTGTGTGGGCGAATACCACCTACAAGAAGATCATTACGGTTCAACATCAAATGTTGCGGGGTAATGGTTGCACCAATGTTGCCATCGGCTGCGAGCACAAATTCAGCCGCGTCTTTGGTGGTGATGTGCTCAAAGACTATCTTAAGCGTCGGGTACGTTTGTGTGATCGGCCCCATGCGTTGATCGATGAACTCTTTTTCTCGATCGAAAATATCTATGTGAGAATCGGTCACTTCACCGTGGACCAATAGAAGCATGTTATTGGCTTCAAGTGCCGCGAACACATCGGTCAATCCATCGATGTTTGTCACCGCAGCATCAGAGTTGGTTGTTGCACCAGCAGGGTAGAGCTTAACGGCTTTAATGCCCGCTTTAGCGGCTTCATTAATGTCCTCAACCTTGGTTCTGTCGGTGAGGTACAGAGTCATTAAAGGTTCAAAGTTCGACCCCGCTGGTCGTGCAGCAAGGATACGCTGTTTGTAGGACTCTGCGTCAGCAGCGTTTCGCACCGGAGGTGATAGGTTGGGCATGACAATCGCACGATCAAAACAGCGAGCGGTTGCTGCAACTGTCTCAGCGAGGATATCGCCATCACGAAAGTGAAGATGCCAATCATCGGGTGTTTTGATGGTGATTTCGTTCATGGGATCGCCCACTCCTTAACATTTTTCAATCTGAATATTTTACACGGTTTGGTTAAGGGTAGGTGTGCATTTTATAAATTAGTTGCGTGTTTAATTAGTAATAACTAATATACACTCAATGGTTTGTCTTAAACCACTAAATTTAAATTCTGAGAGGGACTTAATATGTCTTTAGAACGTATGGTTTTTGCCTTTGCTGGCTTAATGGTTTTGTTGAGCCTAGCGCTAGGCGTAACAGCTAGCCCACTGTTCGTCAGTGAGTACTGGCTATGGTTTACAGCGTTTGTGGGTGCGAACTTGTTCCAAACAGCCTTTACTGGGTTCTGCCCGTTGGCCATTATTCTGAAAAAACTGGGCGGTAAAGCGGGTACTGCGTTTTAAGTTCAGCTCAGTTTTGAAGAAGCCGCTCTATTGAGCGGCTTTTTTATTGCGCTCGAAACCGGCAATCAACGACCCGCCGACGATAGCTAGACAGGCCCAAGCCAGTGTCCAACTGGGTTCAGCTAAACCAAACAGAACTAGCAGTACGACCGAGATCAAAGGCGCTGAATAGGCTAATACCCCCAGCAGTTGAATGTTGCCGTGCTTAACACCGTAATCCCAGGTGAAAAAGGCAATGCCGACAGGTCCTAAGCCTAGACCAATCACCCCTATCCATTGAACGAGATTGGCCGGCATAACGGTCGTCTCCCAGGCAAAATGACAGAAGAGGGCCAAAACCGCGGTGGCACCACAAAACCAGCCAGCTGCATCGGTCGGTACATCAGCGGCCAAACGGCTGGTGACCGAAAAGGTAGACCAGATCAACGCGCAGGCTAGGGCGATTAGATAACCTGAGGTGTATTGCGGTTCGAAGGTGTCACTGCCACCTCCAATCAACAACCAACAGCCCGCCAAGGCTGATAAAGCACCTATTAGGTGTGCCCATCTGAACCGATGACCAGGTAGTAAAGTTGAGAATAGAACAATCAGTAGCGGCCATAGATAGGCTAACAGACTGACTTGTACAGCTGGCGCTTTCGACATCGCTAAAAAATAACAGAAGTGGTAACCAAAATAGCCGCTAACACCTAACAGCCAAACACGCTTTTTCTGCTTGGCGTAGCGGACACCCCAGTGACCCTCTTTACGCCATTTGGTTAGCATCAGGAGAAAGGCAATGGCGAAGGTCATCGACATTAATTGAAAGGGGGGGATCTGGTTGTCTGTTAAGCGAGTTAACAGCGCCAAGGCTCCCCAGAGCGCAATCGCCGAAAAGCCAATCAGTGTCGCATTACTTTTATTCATAAGAGTCCAGAACTGAAGAGATTCTATTAAATTGTTCGTCTAAAGAGAGATTAGGGTCAATTGGGATAACGGGTATCTTAATTGAGTTGAGTTGTTTAATGGATTCGTTAGGAAGCAGCTCGGTACTTTGGTTAAATGTAATGATAGCTTGAGCAGAGTGGCGTTGAGCAAGCGCTTCAATTTCACTTGGGTATCGAAGAGGCGCTCCAAGCATCTCGGTTTTATGGTTCCATGGCTCATCGTCGATGAAGGCTATGATGTTAGCTCCGTTCTCAATAAGCCTTCTGGCGAGTTGGTGCTCTACAAAGTCGATGCCAATGATAATAAAACGATAGCTACGCCATTTTGAACTGCGAAAAGGATTCAGGATTTTGTAGAGCACTTAGCTTATCTTTTTACTTGTTGTCATGTTGGCGAAAGATCACAATAGTTGACCCAACTGTAATGCTATTCTTACTTATTCCGTCTCATAAGGAAACCTCTGTTGCTTGTTCGTAATAAGCTATTTTGGCAAGGCGCTAGACGTGGCTTTATCTCGTCGCTCCCTTTCTACATCGTAATGGTTCCATTTGGAACGCTATTCGGGCTGTTAGCCACCGAAGCAGGTCTGAATGTGCTTCAAGTAATGGGGTTCAGCTTTGCAGTGTTAGCCGGTGCAGCGCAAATCACAGCCGTGACACTGATGGAGGAGAATGCTCCAACCTTCATCATATTGGCGACATCGCTGGCCGTAAACTTGAGGATGGGAATGTACTCGGCTGCTTTGGTGCCTCTGATTGGAAAAGCCAAACTCTGGCAGCGAGCCTTAGCAAGTTACTGGATTTTTGATCAGTCTTACGCTGTGACGGCTCTGGAGCACAACAAAAACCCTAATCTTTCGTTAGATGAGCGATTAGGTGTTTTTTTTGGAGTCGCTATTCCGGTCTCCTCTTTATGGTATTTAGGTACCTATCTCGGTGCGGTGGTGGGTAATCAAATTCCAGCCGAGTTGGGACTAGAATTTGCGGTACCCGTCACCTTCTTAGCCCTTGTTGCTCCACTGTTACGAAGTATTCCACATCTGCTTGCAGCGTTTACATCGGTGGTATTTACCCTTCTATTTGCCGATTTTCCATTCAGTTCAGGACTGTTGGTTGCTGGCGTCATGGCGTTGGCGGTGGGCTATTTTTCTGAAGTTTGGTTGGAAAAGTTCGAGTCTAAGGGGGGCGTATGATTCACTCTGATCTGTACGTTTGGATGATTATTGCAGGCTTAAGTTTGGGTAGCTTTGCGATTCGCTTCTCTTTCTTAGGGTTAATTGGCGATCGTCAGCTCCCTAAACCTGTTGAGCGCGCGTTGGGATACACCTCAGTGGCCATTCTGCCGGGCATAGCGATGCCTATGGTGTTAAGTAGCAGCACCGGTGAGTTAGAGCCTGTTAGATTAATAGCAGCGTTCTTAACCCTGTTAGTGGGTGCTTGGACGCGTAGCCTTCTCTATGCACTTTTAGCAGGGATATTCAGCTACGCTATTCTGATGGCAATTCTTTAGAGCAGACGCTTAATTGGTTTCTGCCTCTATCTTTCGATTGATACAGCGCTTTGTCTGCCTGATTTAAGATCTCTTCGCCACTCATGAATTCTGTATCGGGAGTCCAGGTGCAGCAACCAATACTGACTGTGACATATCCCAGGGGAGATGCGCGATGCGGGATGTTTTTCGATTCAATCTCTTTACGTAATTTTTCGGCAAGCGCATGTGCCGCTGGCGCAGGTGTGTCGAATAGAAGTGCAACAAACTCCTCGCCACCGTATCGAGCGACGGTATCAGTAGATCGATGAAATACATGACTCATCGCCTGGGTAACACGTTGAATACAGGTATCACCTGCCTGGTGACCATAGGTGTCGTTATAAGCTTTAAAAAAGTCGATATCCAAAATGATGACAGATAGCGGCAGAGCACTGCGTCGAGCACGATTGAAATTCTCGACTAAGCTTGCATCGAGGAAGCGCCGGTTATAGATCTGCGTAAGTCCATCTTTTACCGATAGATCTTTTAATCGGCGATTGGCCTTTTCAAGCTCTTTGGTTCGTTGTTTTACCTTCTCATCAAGTTGCGCACTGAGCTCTTGGTATTTATCAAGCAATATCTGTGTATTTTCATTAGCTTCTCTGAAAGCTTCTGCAGAAATAGCCAGTGCCGCTATCTCATCTTTAGAGTGGTAAGTAGGAATATGTACATTTCGTTCTCCGTTGGAGAGGCGATTGAAGATCTCCCTTAGCTTGGTAATGGGCATCTTTATGCTTCTGCCAACGATCATGCTGATCACGATTGTCATCAATATAAATAGAATACTCAGTGCAATCAGCTGCTGTGATAATGAACTGACCATACTCGAGGATTGATTTTGAGTGCTGTCCAGAGCCTGCCTAAACTCTTGCGTCAGTTTTTCTGAAAGATATTTGATCTCGTAACTCTCAGCTGCCATGACGACATTAATCAGAAAGAGATAGTTTCGGGTGGTTTGAACACCCTCATTGAATGTCGAGTAGCCACGCGCCAATGAATCACGGATGATATCTAAACGGGTTATTTGAGGGGGATAGCTCTCTAGGAAATAGAGATCTTCTACTAACCCCATCACGTGTTGGTAGTTCATATCAACTAGCTTTAGTTGGTCTGGGTTGAGCGACTCAAAATATTGCCCCATGTGCTTTTCGATGATTAACAGATCTCGCCATATATTGTTGCTAATCGCCAGAGAGCCGGCTGATATGGTCTCTTTTTGATACTCCTCGATTAACGCGCCCCAACTATTCGTGATGCCGGGGAGCGTTGTTTTAACGATCTGTTCTCGTCGCGCCCGCTGTGTTTTAGCGGTTTTGAAAGCATCTATAAAAGTATGAAGATGCTTGTCTACTCGTTTAATAATTGGTTCTGATGTCTGGCTATTTAATGAGGATAGAGTAGATAACTCATAGAGTGCAGAACGATATCCACTCTCAACAGAATTAGCGGCTTGAATTTGACCCACTCTTAAAAAGGTTTCAGCCTGGTTTTGCATCTCTGCGGAATAGAAGCCTAGTTTAGTTGCGTGTTTTAAATTGCTTGAAATGTCACTTTGATTATTGAATTGCTTGTTAAGGGTGCCGAGCCCTATGAAGGCAATAATCCCCAGTGCAAGAGTAATCAGCCCCATTAAAAGGTAGCCAGTGTAAATTCGAGTGGTGAAAGGAACTCTTTGGGCCGGCATTCTGATCCCCTAACTCAGCACAAACTCTTTCCATTTGGGCAGTGTGTAGTCATAGGTGTCCATGACACTGTTCCAAACGGCAACATTACTGAAGCGCTGTTCGTAGGATCCGCCGGTTCTTATAGAACCTTCGGCTACCGATATCGAGCCATCAGTCCCTTTTAATGGCATCGCGGCTGGCTTGCCAGCATACCAATAATCCCATTCTTCGGAGCGCATATACTGTCTAGAGCGTTCTGGATTGGAGATGTAATACCCCTGTTTTGCAATAAAGGCGCCGGGGTAACCTGATAACCACCAATTCATGAATTGGTAAGCAGCATCTTCACGCTCACTGTTTATCTGGCTGGATAGACACATGACTCCATGCCAAGCTCGATAACCCTCTTTGGGCGCAGCGTAAACACATGGGATGCCGTGACCCTGCAATGCTGAAGCGCCAGGGCTGAACATACTCTCAATGATGACTTCATTGTTTGCCATCAACTCAACGGAGTGTGGAACGGATGACCAAACTCCCCTGAAATGACCACGCTTTTTGTAGTCAATGGCGATTTCAAATAGCTGGTCGATCTCACTGATACTCATGTTACCGATGTCGTTAAAGGTCATGAGTCCTTGGGCTTGAGCGGCAAGGGCTAAATCAAATATACCAATTGTGGGTTCATTCACGATTGCGACCTTGCCAGAATAATTTTCGTTTAAAAGCCATCCCCAACTCTCTGTGATGTAGGGTTCGCCGACATCAATATAGCGCGAGTCATACCCAAAGGAGTCGGTGTTGTGTACATAGGGGAGGAAACTAACGTTTTGGCTAGGCTTACTGCCTAAGGTTTTATCCTGCTGCACATAAAGAATTCGGTGAGGGGCATCGCCTCGGCCGATTTTGGCACCTTCTGAGATTTGGCCTGTTTTAGAGAGGTTGTTTATCTCATTCCAGTACTGAATTCGTTGTGTATCGATTGATTGGATCGCACCGGCATTCCATAGAACTCTGATGGAGTTTGACCATTGTTCATAGAGATCAAAAGAGGAGGGGTTGGTTGTCGCACGCATCAATACTTCAGCACTACCGCCTGGGTAGAACTGAATATTAATCCCGAGTTCTTTCTCGGCACGCACGCGCAACTCTTCCTGCAGTGTCACGTGAGTTCCCATGACACGAATAGTTGGGCGAGTATTCTCTGCTTTTAAAATTGCAGGGAACCCCCCCAATGCTGTTGGGAGTGCAATGCCCGCAACGTTTTTGATAAATTGCCTGCGTCGCAATTTATAACTCCTGAATTCAGTAACTTGTTTCTATCTCTTTCAATATAGACCTATTTTTTGAAAGTGGTATTAAATAGGGCTAAAAAATATACAGGTAAAGGCTGAGTATTTTTCAGCATTCGGCGCTATAAAAAGCTACGTGATTGAGAATTTATGAGCTATGGTTCGCTCCATTAAATGGAGAAGAATATGGATAAACTGATTGTTGGTTCTGAGGAGTGGTGTGGCCTTCCTCTATTGGGCCTACCCGCTGTTAAAGCTCGCGTCGATTCGGGTGCAAAAACCTCATCACTGCATGCGTTTAACATTCGAAAATTCACACGTAATCGCGACACATGGGTCTCATTTGAGATTCACCCTTTGCAGAAAAATGATGAGCTGGTTGTTCGTTGTGAGGCGCTAGTTGTTGATCGTCGTACCGTCAAGTCATCAAGCGGAACTGCAGAGCGGCGTTACGTTGTAAAAACCAATATTACCTTGGCAGACCAGACGTTTGAGGCTGAGTTAACACTTACTAACCGTGACTCCATGGGTTACAGAATGTTGCTCGGTCGTGAAGCGATGTCAGGTCGCATGATTGTTGATCCTGAAGGCAGTTGCTTGCAGGGTGAGCGGACCATTACCGAATGCAATCAGATGTACGGTGTAAACCCAACGGCCCGCACTGCTTTGAAAATTGGTGTGTTGGCCAGCAATCCAGATTTGTACTCAAACCGTCGTTTGGTCGAGGCAGGTGAAGCGCGTGGGCATGAGATGGTTTTTTTGAACATCAAGCAGTGTTACATGAAGATGGATGCTGATAATCCCGAGGTTCACTACCGAGGTGGCGCCATCCTCAATGACTTTGATGCCATTATTCCTAGAATTAGACCATCAATGACCTTCTACGGCTGTGCACTGGCGCGTCACTTTGAGAGTCTTGGGGTCTATGTACAAAATACGGCCGAAGCGATCACGAGTTCTCGTGATAAGCTCTTTTCTCTGCAGCTATTACAAAAATCGGGTTTGGATATTCCTACAACGGGTTTTGCAAATTCGCCAATGGATACCAATGATCTTATCGAGATGGTCGGCGGTGCACCATTGATCGTAAAGCTTCTTGAGGGCTCACAAGGTCGCGGTGTCGTGTTGGCTGAAACGGGCAAGGCAGCGGAGTCGGTTATCAACGCATTCAAAGCGCTGCGAGCTAACCTGTTGGTTCAGGAGTTTGTTAAAGAGGCGGATGGAAAGGACCTTCGCTGTTTTGTCATTGACGGCAAAGTGGTTGCATCCATCATGCGTACGGCGGCACCGGGTGAATTCCGAGCCAATATTCATCAAGGCGGTTCTGCCTCTTCGGTTCGCATTTCGGCTGAGGAACGTAAGCTAGCAATCAAAGCGGCTAAAACCTTGGGCCTAAAGGTAGCGGGTGTTGATATCATCCGTTCACGTAAAGGACCTTTGCTATTGGAAGTTAACTCATCCCCAGGTTTAGAGGGTATCGAAGGCGCTTCCGGTAAGGATGTTGCGGGGGCTATGATTACCGCAATCGAGAAACGTTTTGCACGACGTTTAAAAGGGTAATTCGAATAGAAATTAAGGAGAGGTGATGGCAGACCGACAGACGGCTGAACAATTGGTTGATTCGATGAGCTTGAGTGAGCAGATCTCTCTGCTGTCGGGTGAGGATGTTTGGTCAGTCAATGCTATACCTCGCCTAGGTATTCATAAGTTGCGTGTCACTGACGGGCCTAACGGTGCACGTGGTGGCGGTTCGCTATTTGGTGGCGTGACTGCAGCCTGCTTCCCGGTCGGTATTGCTTTAGGTGCTACTTGGAACCGCGCTCTGCTGGCAAAGGTCGGCGGCGCTATTGCTGACGAAGTAAAATCTAAATCGGCTCATGTCCTGCTAGGACCGACCATCAACATTCAACGGTCTGTGACTAACGGTCGTAATTTTGAGTGTTACTCAGAGGACCCTGAGCTTACAGCAGCACTGGCTGTCTCATACATTAAGGGACTTCAAAGCGGTGGGGTGGCTGCTACTCCCAAACATTTCATCGGAAATGAATCTGAAATTGAGCGCACAACGGTCAGCTCAGACATTGATGAGCGCACACTGCGCGAGGTCTATCTGCGTCCTTTTGAAGCTGCCATTAAAGAGGCGGGTACTTGGGCTATTATGGGCTCCTACAACAAGATTAATGGTACCTACGCGGCAGAAAACCACTGGCTACTGACAGAAATCCTGCGCAAAGAGTGGGGCTATGACGGCATTGTGATGTCCGATTGGTTTGGGTCTCGAACAACGGCACCCACAATCAATGCGGGTTTGGATCTGGAGATGCCTGGTCCGACCCGAGATCGAGGCGAAAAGTTACTCAGTGCTGTGGATCGGGGTGAAGTGCCTGTTGAACAGGTTCGTCAGTTGGCCGTCAATATGGTTCAGTTGATGCAGCGTTGCGGTGCCATGGATGATGCCTCGCCCTTTAAAGAGGTAGCCGATAATCGACCTGAACATCAGCAGTTGATTAGACGTGCCGGTATTGAGGGCAGCGTACTTCTTAAAAACACAGGCCTTTTACCCCTCTCGACTGACCTTACCAACATTGCCGTTATCGGGCCGAATGCCATCGAGGCCCAGATCATGGGCGGTGGCTCCTCAATGCTGAATCCTCACTACTCTGTTTCTCCTCTAGAGGGGCTTACCAATCTTCTGGGTAGTGATGCGATCGAATATGAACAGGGGTGTACTAACCATCGTTGGGAACCTCTGGTCAGGCAAACGATTCGAGTCGATTACTTCGCCAACCGAGATCTGTCGGGTGAGGTGGTTTTCACTGAAGAGATTGATGAGAGCCAGAGTTTCATATTGCCTCCCGTTGCGAATGGGTTGGTCGATCAACACGCTTTTTCACTGCGAGCCAGTGTCGACTACAAGGCTCCTGAGACAGGCGATTTTAATATTGGCCTTCACAGTGCAGGCTTAGCTAAGTTCTATGTGAATGGCGAGCTGGTGATCAATGTTTGGGATCACTGGCAAAAAGGACGCACCTTCTTCGAGGAGGGGTGTGATGAGGTCGTTGCAAGTTATCGATTCGAGGCGGGTGAAACCTATACCCTAGAGATGGAGTTTACGACTAAGGAGACAGACAACCTTGACCTGGCCGCTTGGCGCTTTGGTCTGTCGAAACCCTTAGGGGATGAGGCAATTCAAGCCTCGGTAGAAAAAGCAAAAAATGCCGAAGTCGCCATTCTGTTTGTCGGTCGATCGGGCCAATGGGATACGGAAGGGAGCGACCTTGAAGGGATTAAACTTCCAGGAAGGCAGGATGAGTTGATCTCAGCAGTGGCGAGTGCCAACCCTAACACCTTGGTGGTGTTACAAACAGGCGGGCCGGTTGAGATGCCATGGGTAGATCAGGTATCTGGCATTTTGCAGGCTTGGTACCCTGGTCAAGAGTGCGGTAATGCCCTCGCCGATGTGTTGTTCGGCATACAAGACCCCTCGGGCCGTTTGCCGCAGACTTTCCCAGTCAAGTTAGAAGATAATCCAACGGCCACCAATGACCCGTTGGTCTACCCTGGACGTGACGGCCATGTGCTTTATCGTGAAGGGGCGTTTATAGGCTACCGCCACTATCAAGCCAACGATATTGAGCCGCTATTCCCGTTCGGGTTTGGTCTTAGCTACAGCGACTATCAACTCAAGAATCTAAGTTGCCGTAAGATGGCGGATGGTCAGGTTGAATTGAAAGTTAGAGTTGACAACATAGGTCATCGACAAGGTCAGACGGTTGTACAAATTTACTGTGGTGCGGTTAACCCTGATATTGATCGTCCAGAGTTACAGCTGGCCGACTTTGAGAAGCTTGAACTGAATGCTGGCGAGGGTGCCGATCTTACCTTCCTACTACCTCTTCGTCGTTTTACCTACTTTGACGTCAAAACAGGGTTGTGGACGGTGCCTGAAGGGAACTATCGCGTACGCGCTTGTTTCCACGCCAACGATCCAGGTTGTGAGGCGGTGGTTAATTTACCAGCAAAGACACTCTCTCCATCAGCTTGATGCACTAACGTTATAGAGGGTCGTCTATTTGTGGCAAAAGAGTCTAAGTGAATCACTGAGTTTTAGAGTGTGTGTCGTTACAATTCAGTTCATTAATATTTTTTAAAGCGGGTTTTTAGAATGCGATCTTTTATCACATCACTTGTTGCGATTTTATTCACATTTAATATCTCTGAAGCGGTTGCCAATGAAGAGGCGATTGAGGCGATGAACGACTATATGGCCTTCCAAGAGTACGAGTCGGGCATTATGGTCCCTCAGCAGATCGATCAAGTTGTATTTGACGCATCAACCTTCATCGATACGCGTGATGCAGAGCAGTTCGCAGAAGCCACCATTCCAGGTGCGATCAATATTGAGTGGCGTCAGGTATTGGAACGTATTGATGAGATTCCTGAGTCTGGCAAAGTGATTCTATTCTGTAATACCGGTTCTCTATCAGCACAGGCTACCTTTGCGCTGCGCGTTGCGGGTCGAGAAAATGTTGTGGTACTGCAGTCAGGATTTCTCGGCTGGCAACAAAACGCTGCTTACAAACCCTAGTCAGTTAATCACCAATAAAAACGGCGCTCATTCAGCGCCGTTTTTGTTTCTTGGTTTTATCGATTATGGCTCTAAGGATTAACCAAATTCAGGAAGATTCTGAGTAACAACCGGTTTACCTGCCTCTACCCATCCGTCGTAACCACCGGCAATGGATGTAACATTCAGGTATCCCATCTCTGCTAGCGACGCAGCGGCTAGTGCAGCACGACCACTGGTCTTACAGTAGATCACGATGTTGGTATCACGTGACTCTAAAGCAGGCATACCACCGATTTTAAACTCCAGAAGACCACGCGGAATATTGATTGCGCCACTAAGATGGCCCTGCTCATATTCAGCTGGCTCACGGACGTCGATAACGATCTCTGCGTCGTGAATGACACTCTCGGCATCCGCAACGCTAACCTCTTTAATGGTCGCTTTTGCGGCCATCACTAAATCTTGTGCTGACTTCATTGTACCTCCTTAGCTGTTCGCTATCTGCTGCAGAGCATCTCTGTCAGATATCGTTAACAAGTTCTTTGATTCGCTAATAATACCCTGGCGTTTCCACTCAGCGGTATGACGTGAAATGGTCTCGATGGTTAAGCCTAAGTACTGAGCGAGGTCTCTACGACTGATCGGGAAACTAACGGCTTCTGCAGTCTCACCTACCCACTGCAGTAAGAACCAAGCCAAACGAGGTTTGGACTTTAGCAGACCTACCTGGGTTAGGTGATCTTCGGTTTTCATCACCTGTTGCAGAGCACGTTCAATAATCGCTTGGTTGATGGCACCGCTCTGATCACGAAGATGGTTCAGCTTCTCAACGGATAGCTGACAGAGCTCGATCGGTTCCAGTGCTTCGGCTGTATGCATATAGGTGCCACTGCTGATCAGCTTTTCATAGCCAAATAGATCGCCAGGACGAACTAAGCGCACAATTTGAGCATTACCCTCATTGTTAAACTTAGTCAGTTTAATGTGGCCTGCACGGAGTGTGTA
>CATEEE010000261.1 GCA_949499045.1 Marinobacterium sp. xm-d-530
AGGTGAATGAAATGAGCCGAGCAAATGCAGTGAAGGCTTTAGCCTGAGCGATCTCTGGGGCGCCAATATCTCCCTAAAATTCACTCTAAGTAACTGATTTGTAAAACCTTTCCTAAAATTGCGTTCTAGGTGGGTAACAAAGTCCATTCCTTTAATGCTGTTTCAAAGTATTCATTATGTACCTTATAAATACAGTTAAAGATTTCTCTAAAGGAAAGTCAGCAGGTATAACTTACCTTGTACTTGGCTTTGTGATTTCTATACCTCTCGGTTTAGCGTCACTTAGAATAGATCGAAGATTAGATATCTTGGCTGGTTATGATGTCCTTGAATATTCACATAGAGCGCTAGTATACGGACTTGCCTCAGGAATACTTTTGCTAATTACGTTGGTTTTTTTGGCGGCTATTAGTTCAGGCATTCTGGGATACTTCAAGAAGAATAGTGGTCTTGGAAGGTGGGTCCTGCTGGTACTTGCGATAGTTCATGCACCGATAACTTCTTTTACTGCATTGGTATATGGCACTTCTATATTAAGAGTAGGCGGTGCAATTATCCGCCATATTCATTGAGTGATATTCTCCTGAGCCAATCAGACTTTGTTTCTATGGAATACCCTGAACCATAACGTTGGCCAACTGATAACTTTGACCATCCGCCAAGTTCATCCACAAGCTCTTGTGGGCAGTTAATCTCTCGCAACCTGTCTCTAAAACTATGCCTAAAGCTATGTATTACACAGCCGCTGGGAACCCTAAGCTTCATCCATTTATTAAGAGCGGCGCTAGCAGAGTTAGATTTAGTTTCAGTCCCATTACAATATTTAGGAAATAGTTCTCCAGTCTCAGTTAAAGATAAAAGCCTTCTAGCAGATTCTAGTGAGGCTCCTATTAAAGGTACTTCCCTTTCACTGCCATGATTTTTCAACCTCCTCCATGGATGTTCCTTAACTATGACATACGGTGAGTCTGTATTTAGTACGATGTCTTCGGCTACGAGTCCGAGTGCCTCATTCAGACGCATCCCGGTATCACTTATCAATGCTATTAAAAGCCTTGAAGTATCGTTGATGGTTAGACACTCTTTCTGTAGGGCTTTTATCACTTTTACCGGTATAGGATTTCTAGGTTTTGTGACCTGATCTGCGCCAGCAAAGTGAACTGATAGGAAGGCTGAAATTGCTGGTATGTCATGCTCTCGTGCGGTGAAAGCTATTAAAGCTTTAATGCTACTTATTACTCGCTTGGCACTATTAGCCGAAATGCCTCGTTCATTGATCAAGTAATCCCTCAAAGTGTTTGCATCTGCTCTAACGTACTGGTCGATGGGTTTATTGCCAACAGATTCGCAAAGATACGCTGTAGCTCTCTTAGTTGATGTATAGAAGCCTTTTGGTCTGTCGCTACCTTGCTCAGATAAATAGAAATCCATCGCCTCCAATAGGGTAGGGGCTTCAGACTCAAATGAGGTGTTATTGCTACCTATATATGTAGCAGTCTTTTTAGTACGAAAACGGTCAACAATATTTGAAACAGAAGAGAACATTAATTGTTCCCAATCTCGTTCAATTTCCTGATTTATTTTAGCCATCCTGCGTATGGCAGTTGAGTGTAGTTTTGTCCGTAAGCTGACCCTGATGACAGCTAATCGGTAATGCTCGGCAATGGCTCGTGGAACTCGTCTTATGTAGTAATAGACGCCGTCCTTAACGAATAAGTATTTTGATGAAGTGTAAAGTATCCCCATTTGTTACCCACCTAGAACGCAATTTTAGGAAAGGTTTTACAAATCAGTTACTTAGAGTGAATTTTAGGGAGATATTGGCGCCCCAGAGACGATTCGAACGTCCGACCTACCCCTTAGGAGGGGGTTGCTCTATCCAGCTGAGCTACTGGGGCACTAGGCAGTGAATTCTAAAGCTTCAATCCGACTATGCAATAGGGTTCTATTGATTTAGTTAGACTAAAGAGTCCTTTTGAACAGACCAATGTCTAATTCTGACTTAGAGTAGCTCAGGTTATAAATAACTCACTTTAAAAATTAGAGTGTGGCAACGACTGCCGTACCCCAACAATCTAAGGGAAAGAACTAATGAGCGATAAGATCTATCCAGTATCTGCAGAGTTTGCTGCTAACGCCCATGCTGATGAAGCTAAATACAACGAGATGTACCAGCAGTCAGTTGAAAACCCAGATGCGTTCTGGTCTGAGCAAGCTAAGCGTATCGATTGGATCAAACCTTTCACTAAGGTTAAGCACACATCGTTTGATACTAATGATGTTGATATCCGTTGGTTCGAAGATGGTACGTTGAACGTTGCTGCAAACTGTTTGGATCGTCACCTAGAGACTCGTGGCGATCAAGTTGCGATTATCTGGGAAGGTGATAACCCTGAAGAGGACGAAAAGATCACCTACCGTGATCTACATGAGCGTGTCTGTAAGTTTGCCAATGTGCTCAAAGCGCAGGGTATCAGTAAAGGTGATGTAGTTACTCTGTACCTTCCAATGATCCCTGAAGCCGCTGTCGCTATGCTGGCCTGTGCTCGTGTCGGTGCGGTTCACTCGATCGTATTTGGTGGCTTCTCTCCTGAAGCGCTTGCAGCTCGTATCGAAGGTGCTAACTCTAAGTTGGTTGTTACTTCTAACTTCTCTCTTCGTGGTGGTAAAGCTGTTCCTCTTAAAGCCAATGTTGATGAAGCACTGACTCAACCTGGTGCGGCTAAGTTCTGTGAAAAAGTGGTTGTTGTAAACCGCGTAGATCAAGATGTTGCTTGGCACGAAAGCCGCGATGTTTGGTACGAAGAGGAGATGGCTAAAGCCTCTGCTGATTGCCCACCTGAAGAGATGAATGCTGAAGATCCACTGTTCATTCTTTACACATCAGGCTCTACTGGTGCGCCTAAGGGTCTGAAACACACTACCGGTGGTTACCTAGTCTACGCATCAATGACTCACCAGTATGTCTTTGACTACCAAGAGGGTGACATCTACTGGTGTACAGCCGATGTGGGTTGGGTAACAGGTCACAGCTACATTGTTTACGGTCCTCTAGCAAACGGTGCCACAACAGTGATGTTTGAAGGTGTTCCAAGCTACCCAGACATGAGCCGTTTTGGTCGAGTTATCGAAAAACACAAAGTTAATCAGTTCTACACTGCACCGACAGCTATCCGTGCTTTGATGCAGAAAGGTGAAGATGTACTGGGTGACTCAGATCTATCCTCTCTTAAACTGCTTGGTTCTGTTGGTGAGCCTATCAACCCTGAAGCTTGGGAGTGGTATAACCGTGTCATGGGTGCTGGTAAGTGCCCAATCGTTGATACTTGGTGGCAGACAGAGACCGGTGGCATCATGATCGTGCCTTTACCAGGTGCGACAGCTACTAAGCCAGGTTCAGCAACTCGCCCATTCTTTGGTGTGCAGCCTGCTCTACTGGATAACGAAGGTAAAGAGATCGAAGGCGCAGGTGAAGGTAACCTGGTCATTAAAGACTCTTGGCCTGGTCAATCTCGTTCAATTTGGGGCGATCACGAACGTTTCGGTCAAACCTACTTCTCTAGCTTCTCTGGCTACTACACAACAGGTGATGGCGCTCGTCGTGATGAAGATGGTTACTACTGGATCACAGGTCGTGTAGACGATGTAATCAACGTATCGGGTCACCGTATGGGTACTGCAGAGGTTGAGTCTGCTTTGGTTGCTCATGAAACGGTTGCTGAAGCGGCTGTAGTAGGTTATCCGCACGATCTTAAGGGTCAGGGTATCTACTGTTACGTAACGCTTCAGGAAGGTATGGAAGCGTCTGATGAGCTTAAAGTGACTCTGCGTAACTGGGTTCGCACTGAGATTGGTCCAATTGCTTCACCGGATCTGATCCAGTTCTCGCCAGGTCTACCTAAAACACGTTCTGGTAAGATCATGCGTCGTATTCTTCGTAAGATTGCAGAAGACGATTTCGGTGCATTGGGTGATACCTCGACATTGGCAGACCCAAGTGTGGTGGATGATCTTATCGAAAACCGCATGAATCGTAAGAGCTAAAT
>CATEEE010000262.1 GCA_949499045.1 Marinobacterium sp. xm-d-530
ATCGGAATCGGCAACATATAAGGCCCCATCAAACCGCTCACAAACGCCATTGGAAGTAGCGCGGCGATGACAGTAAATGTTGCCAAAATTGTTGGGCCACCCACTTCATCGACCGCCAGAGGAATCGCTTCGCGAAGTGATTTAACACCCATCGACATATGTCGGTGAATATTCTCCACTACGACAATGGCATCGTCGACCAAAATCCCGATCGAGAAGATCAACGCAAAGAGCGAGACGCGGTTAAGCGTAAAGCCCCAGGCCCAAGAAGCAAACAGTGTAATGGCCAGCGTCACAATAACGGCAATACCCACCACGATAGCCTCACGAACACCCAGCGCAAACAGTACTAAGACAATGACCGACAACGTAGCGAAAATCAGTTTTTTGATCAGCGTTTGAGCCTTGTCATCAGCTGTTTCACCATAGTTACGCGTAATGGTTGTCTCAATATTATCCGGTATATAGATACCTTGAATCGCTTCAAAACGTTTGAGCAGTGCATCCGCAACTTCAACGGCGTTT
The DNA here is from genome assembly GCA_949499045.1 of Marinobacterium sp. xm-d-530. Taxonomy (GTDB): domain Bacteria; phylum Pseudomonadota; class Gammaproteobacteria; order Pseudomonadales; family Balneatricaceae; genus Marinobacterium_E. The sequence goes on from CATEEE010000262.1 coordinate 526, forward strand.
TCGCCAGGTTTCTTGGCAACCGCAATGGTAATTGCAGGTGTTACAGAGGTTTGGTCTGCGGCTGCTTCACCGGTTCCATAAGAGACGTATTGATTCGGTTGCTCAGGTGCATCGTAGATACTAGCGATATCACGAAGGTAGACAGGTGCACCATTGCGAACCGTGATCACTAAGTTTTTAACCTCTGAGACATCTTGTAGTAACTGACCGGCTTGAACTCGAATAGCGTTATTCGCTTTTACGCGATCACCGGTATCGGCTGTCACATTCGCGTATTGCAACTTAGATCGAACATCCTCCAGTGTGACTGAGAGCGCCGCCATTTTAACCGGATCAAAGTCGATCTGGATGGCTCGATTAGCACCACCAATCACTGTAATGTCGCGGGTACCTTCAACACGCTGAAGCTCAGACTGAATGGTGTGTGCGACATTTAAAAGGTCAGCACTGCTGACGGCATCGTCTCGACTCCACAAAGTCGCAGCAAGAACCGGCACGTCATCAATCCCCTTTGGTTTAATAACGGGTTCGCCAATACCCATATTCGATGGGAATATATCTCGGTTAGAGTAGAAAGCGTTGTAGAGGCGAACAATGGCGTCCGTTCTTGGCTCGCCCACTTTGAAACGAACCGTCAATAGAGCCATTCCAGGGCTGGAAACCGAGTAGATGTTTTTAACACCACTGATTTCTGAAACCACTTGCTCTGCTGATGTGGTGATGAGCGACTCAACCTCCGCAACGCTTGCACCCGGAAAAGGAATCATCACGTTGGCAAAGGTAACATTGATCTGAGGCTCCTCTTCACGAGGTGTTACCAGAGCAGCAAAAAGTCCCAACAGAAGACCAACGATCGCCAACAACGGTGTGATCTCAGTCGTTAAAAAGCTTTTGGCAATTCGCCCAGAAATGCCTAGCGTTTGAGTATCATTACTCTGCACGGTTTGCCTCCTTGTAGATTGAGGCTGCTTTAATCGGATCTAGTGCAACGGATTCGCCTTCCACAAGACCGGAGATAATCTCCACCTGCTCGCCAACCCTTTGGCCCGTTCTGATGTATCTAAATTGAAGATCTGAGTCACCCGAAGCCACATAGACGCCTTCCACTTCACCGCGATTCGCAATGGATGACTTAGGCAAAGTCAGTACAGGCTCTTCATCAATGGTGAATTCCACGCGCGCTAGCTCTCCAGGTAGTGGCATGTTTGCAGAGTCACCCACCGGAAGAGTAAGTAATAGTGTAAAGGTGTGACTCAGTGGATCTGCTGTTGGAATTAAGCGCTGATCGACAGGTTCTAGAACCCGATCACCCAAAACCACCTGAATAGATTGATTCTGCTTGGCATCAACCAAGTTAGCCTGTGGAATTTGAACACGAACACGTAATCTATCTAGCGCAATTCCCTCAATGAGTGGCGTACCGGGTTGAACGGTCTCCCCTTCAGACACCAGTTTATTAACCACTACGCCTGAATAGGGAGCGATAACCTCGGTGTAATCAAAACGCGCACGGGCATTAGATACCTGAGCTTTTGCTGCATCGAGTCTTGCTTTAGCAGCATCACTTTGCTGGCGAGCACTGTCTACAGGCGCTATCGCCACCAGTTTGCGTTCAAACAGTGCAGTTAAACGATCTAATTGACGGGTAGCTTCATCATAGGCTGTTTGTGCTTCATTTAAAGACGCTCTTGCTGCATCAAGCCCCGCGCGCTGTTCGCTTTGTGTTAGACGTGCAATCACACTGCCCTGTTCCACAAAATCACCATAATCGAAAGGCAACTCAAGAATCCGACCCGATGTTTGCGCGGCAACAATGGCACGATTCACAGCTTCCACTGTGCCGTCGAATTCGACCTTGATGGGTTGCTGAATAATTTTGGTCTCAGTAAACGCCAACTCTTGGGCGGATGCCAATTGCGCAAGTGAAATTGAGGTCACTAGGGTGCACGCTGTCACTGCTAGGTTAACGGCCTTTCTGATCTGCATATCTAACACTCTATTCGTTTATAAATGAAAAGTTATGGTAATAATATATTAGGTAAAACTAATATAAAAGATTTTTTGATTTTTTCTGTACTTTTAAAATGCCCTGCTACACTGAATGAAATTCAATCTATTAATAGAGATTATGAAAGTACTAATAGCAGACGATGATAAGGTTTTAAGAATGCTCATGGAGCGCCAACTTCAGGGCTGGGGTTTTGAAGTAATCACAGCGCAGGATGGTGAAGAAGCGTTTAAAATTCTGACAACGGAATCGGAACCACCTCGTATGCTGATTCTTGATTGGGAGATGCCCAATCTGGATGGCATCGGTCTTTGTCGAAAAATTAGAGCTCTAGAGAGTAATGACCCACCCTATATTGTGTTGGTAACCGCGCATTCCGATCAGGAACACTTGGCTACCGCACTGCAAGCTGGCGCTAACGACTATATTAGCAAGCCAACTAAAGCGGTTGAGCTTCGTGCTCGTCTGGGCGTCGGGTTGAGAACATTAGAGCTGCAAAATCGGCTCAATATTGCCAACGAGATGCTTGCCTATAAAGCTGAGCATGATGAGTTAACCGGGTTACAAAATCGTGCATCACTCATCGAGCACTTAGATAACGAAATTGAACGAACCAAACGCACAGGTGAGCCCTTAGCACTGGCAATTTGCGACATCGACTTTTTTAAACGGGTTAATGATACCTATGGTCACCCCGTAGGCGACCGAGTTCTTAAAGAGTTTGCTGAGCGCATGAAGGATACATTTAGGCCCTACGACCTAGTCTCACGATACGGTGGTGAAGAGTTTGTGGTCTGCTGTACTTCACTTGAATCAGAACCTGAATCCATTTTTGAGCGATTTAGGGGAGCGATCGAATCAACCCCCTTTCTTGATAAAGATCTCTCTTTAGGCATAACCGTTAGTATCGGAATAGCAACCTTTGATGGCATCAGCACGATGGCAACAAAAGAGATTATGCTAGGGTTGATCAGCGACAGTGACAAAGCGCTCTACGCAGCCAAAAACTCAGGTCGAAATCAGGTTGTGATGTATCAACCTAATCAGCACACCGAATGTGAACAGCCTGAAGAGATGCTTAACGATGGCCAGATCTGCTAAACAGAGCATCTCCCATTTGATCAATGGTCATTTTTGCTTTATTGACAGTAACCTCTACACAGACATCTTTTGATGCCATGCTATCAGCACGAATAAATGGCTGCTCCAGCCATTGCCCATCAATCTCCTTGGAGATCATTCCACCGACTCCATAGCCGCCATCTACTTTTCTTGGTTTGACTGAAACCTTAAAACACTTGTATTCAAACTCTAAAGCCGCTGGCTCATCCACAGGGTCAGAACGAAACAGTTTTTTAATAAATCCAATCACTTGCTTACCTCTATAGGGGTTACGTCCCCTTCAAAATGGACTAAACGATTAGCTAATGCACACAGAACCTCTCTATCTTTACCTGTCGTCAGCAGTTCTACACTGCCGTTAGCCCTGGTACTAGAGAGTAAATTCATGGCCTTTAAACGACGTTCAACTTCCAGCGCGATCGATGTCGATGTATCGATCACCTTTACTGGATCTCTGAACAGAGCGCTAATCTCTTTCTCAACAAATCCATAATGCGTGCAGCCAAGCGCCAGGGTATCAATCCCTGCCCTCTCAAACTGTTCAATGTAAGGGGTTAGTAGCGCTTCAAGTTCCTGAGAAGTGGTGTGCTGGCTTTCAATTAACTCAACCAAACCTGGGCAACCCAGCGCGGTGATCGAATCTGATTGCTGATCAAGCTGCATAACCAAACTCTGAAATTTCTGGCTCTCTACAGTGTATTGAGTCGCTAAAACACCGACACGCTTTGACTGACTTATCTTAACGGCTGGCTTCAGACCAGGTTCAACACCGATAATGGGAAGAGCAAATAGCTCCCGGCATTCATGAACGGCAGCGGCTGTTGCTGTATTACAGGCAATCACGATCGCTTTAGCCCCTCTTTCAATGAGGTATGAAACAACCTGAATCACACGATCACGAATCACTGAATCGGTTTTGTCACCATAGGGAGCATAGGCACTGTCAGCAATATAGAGATAGGACTCACTAGGCAGATTGTTAAGGCATGCGGACAAGATACTTAACCCGCCAACGCCTGAATCAAAAACTCCAATCGGAGCGTTTTCATAGGGATTCATTAATCGTCAATTACACATCTCAAGTTTGGAATGAGTTTAACTCAGATTACGTTCAGATGGTCAGAATAATTATTTTGTGCATTGCACAAAAAAGTGTTGATTAATTTTTAGCCAATGTCTAATATGAGGTCAAATGTTGCACCGCAACAAACCAATTAAGTTTAAAACTTTAAGACCTCGGAGGTCAGTATGTACAACGAAATGATGAACCAATTCCAAGCACAGATGGCTCCTTTCACTAAAGCCGCTGAAATCAACAAGCAAACTGCTGAGAAACTATTCGGCATGCAGCAAACAGTTGCTACAGAGATGCTAAACCGTGGTCTTGAGCACGTAAAAGCTTTGACTGAATCAAAAGAACCAAAGGCCGCTCTAGAGCTTCAGGTTGCATTTTTCAAAGAGATGGAAGCAAAACTAAACACAGTTGCTGAAGAAGAGATCTCTGCTCTAATGACTGCTAAAGCTGAGCTGACTGAAATCTTCGAGAAGTCGACACAAGAGATGACTGAAGAAGCGATGGCTCAGTTCTCTAAATTCGACCTAGCGAAATTTGATCTAGCACAGTTCGATCTTGCTAAATTCGACATGATAAACTTTGATCTTTCAAACTTCATGCCTTCAGTTGAAGCCGCTAAACCAGCTGCTAAAACAACTCGTAAAGCTGCGGCTCCAAAAGCTACTGCTTAATCGAACAGTCGATACAAAAAAGCCGCTTAAGATAACTTAAGCGGCTTTTTTCGTTTGAGTGTCTAATTAGCTGAGCTGAGCCCTTACCCACTCAACAACGACAGCTTCACCGTCATCCAGGTGTGGTTCAAGCTGAGATAAGCTTTCGAGCAATTCAGACGCAGTTGGTCTAACGATGTTGAGATGACCCACCTTACGGCCAGGACGAATCTCTTTACCGTACCAGTGCACGTGCGCACCCTGTACTGCTAGCCATTCAGACTTCCAGTCACGTCCAAGTAGGTTGTACATCATAGAGACACCACGAAACTCTGGTGTGATTAATGGCAAGCCAGCCAAAGCTCTTAAATGCAATTCAAACTGACTGACGGTTGCACCATCTTGACTCCAGTGACCGGAGTTATGCACACGAGGGGCTAGCTCATTAACTAATAATTTACCATCAACAACAAAACACTCCATCGCCATCACGCCGATGTAGTCAAAGTCATCCATGATTGAACCTAACCAAGTTTCAGCACTCTTCTGCATAACCGGATCTGTATCCAACCCTGGAATGCTTGCACGAAGGATACCGTCTTGATGCCAGTTACGAGTCAATGGGTAAAAAACCTTTTCGCCCTTTGCATTTCGAGCACCGACTAACGACACCTCATGAGAAAAAGGAATCATCGCCTCGGCAATGGCAATACCATCCCACTCACTAAGGATTTCATCCCCCTGCTTCCAGCGCCATTGACCACGTCCATCGTATCCACCCATGCGAGCCTTGACTACGGCGCGCTCACCCAAAGAGGAGAGCGACTCATCAATCGATGCATCAACGCTGTTTAAATTCACCCAAGGTGCTGTAGGAACATTGAGACGATCCAACGTCGACTTCTGACGAAAGCGATCAATTACCTGGTAGAGAGCGGCATCGTTTCGAAAGTTAGGGTGAGCTTTTAGTTGATTACCAACAGGGTTCTCTGGCCAGTGCTCAATCTCGACGGAGATAACGTCGTCATCATTTAACTCAACCAGTTGATCACCCATTGGGTGAATGGGCTGAACCTCAAGTTGAAGGGGCGCTCCCGCCTGCTGAAGCATTTGGCCCAACTGACCATTACCGGCAATGACAATACGTGGCAACTGCATGATTAACCTCGTGGATCTGGGTTGTCTAGAACCGTTTGACTCTGCTCATTGCGCCAATTTTGTAGACGAACGGCGAGCTCTTGATCTGTTGTCGCAAGCATCTGTGAGGCTAATAGCGCGGCGTTAAAAGCACCGGCACCGCCAATGGCCAGTGTTCCAACTGGAATACCACGTGGCATCTGAACAATGGATAGTAGACTATCTTGGCCACTCAACGCTTTGCTTTGAACAGGAACACCTAATACGGGAACAATTGTTTTAGCCGCAATCATTCCTGGGAGATGAGCGGCACCACCGGCACCGGCAATAATGACTTTAATACCGTTATCGGCAGCTTGCTCAGCGAAGCGGAACATCTTGTCGGGAGTACGGTGTGCCGAAACCACTTCAGCAGTGTACTCGACACCCAAGACATCCAGCATCTTGGCAGCTTCTTCCATGGTTGGCCAGTCTGATTTAGACCCCATAACTATTGCGACGCGGGCGCTCATTCATCTCTCCATATCGAGTTAGATCTCGAAAAATAGGCTGTCGGTATCGACAAAAAATAAGCGTGAAATTATAACAAAAAAGAGTCAGCCAGACCTAGCCTTTTAGAGTAGCGCAGACTGAAAGTTAAAGATGATCACAAGAATTAAAAGACTAACAGGAATGCTGGTGATGGTAAGCGCAGCAATCCGATCAATTGGGCCACCGTATCGAACGGTTAGAACATAACTCATGACGGCAACGGGCATCGACATCTGAATGAGCAGTGAAAGGGCCGACGTGGTATCGATTGTTACCAACGACACAACCAACCAAGCGATTAAAAAACCTGATACTGGGCGGTATAGGGACAATCCTGCAATGATACCCACTTGACGAGAATCTTCTATTTTTAGGCGGGCCAATGAGCGCCCTAGCAACATAACCATGATCGGTATTGCTATACCCGATAATGAATCCAAAGTTCGGGTTATTGGGGTTGGAATAGTCCATTCCATCGAAACCACTATCGCACCTGATAACAGTGCTAACAGAGGCATGTTGGTGATCAGAGAGCGCCAATTGTATTGACCTGACATAGCGGTTGTTCCCAGTGTCCAATGGCTAAGAGTCACTGTTGTCGAAATAATGACGGCCGATGCAAGAGCCTCGGGGCCTAAGAGTGCAAACACCAGTGGAATGCCTAAGTTTCCAGTATTGGGATTAACCAGTGTTGAAAGGTAGAAACGGGGAGAGGTGTTAAGCAGTTTACAGAAAATGGCAACCAACGTGGCACCGACCGCCAAGCAGAGTGCCGTCACTCCCATTAGATACCCCATCTCTTTCACAGGCACTTTCATCTGAGTGACAGAGGTAAATACCAGAGCCGGCAACGCTATCTGGCTGGAGAGCATAGCCAAACCTGGATGTTCTAAGTAATCCGTTTTGCGTGCCAGAAAAAAGCCCAGCGCAGCGATCAAGAAAACCGGAGTGATTGCAAAAAGAAAAGCTGTAAACATGGATTCACTATCTAGAAGTTAGACTCTGATTATACAGTTGTTCACCAAGAGTAAGACAACTATCATGAGGCGATTCATATTCATGCTGGACATCAAATGACTCAAAAACTATCCCCTTCAACGATTTTCTTGATAGCCAGTGGTTGTCTGCTACTCATGATTTCATTTGGTATACGGTCGAGTTATGGGCTGTACATGCGCCCTATTGAGGCATCTACTGACTGGGGCCGTGACATCATAGGCTTTGCTCTAGCCCTTCAGAATCTAAGCTGGGGAATTATGTCAGTATTCACTGGCGGTCTGGCTGATCGATTTGGGAATCGTAATGTGCTCTTTGGGGGCGCACTGGTCTATGCACTGGGTGTCTATTTAACAGCGGGAGTATCTGATCTTTTAACGCTCAACGCGGGATTAGGCTTTCTTGTCGGTGCAGGCGTAGCTGGCACCTCTTTTGGTATTGTTCTGCCTGCATTAGTTCAATCGGTCCCTCCAGAGCGACGTGATTGGGTACTAGGACTGGGGACCGCCTGTGGTTCAGCAGGCCAGTTTGCACTTGTTCCGCTGGTTCAGATGTTTATCTCTGATTTTGGCTGGATTAACTCACTGCATATTCTAACCGCTATTGCTCTACTGATGATGTTGTTAGCGATTCCTTTGAATGCTAAAAAGAGTTCTACCATCATAGAGAGTGATCTAGGTTTCGCTGAGACGGTACGGTTAGCCGCAGGTCATAAATCCTATTGGCTTTTGGTGTTCGGCTTCTTTGTTTGCGGTTTTCATGTCGCCTTCATTACGGCACACATGCCAGCCTATCTATCGGATCTAGGATTTGCTCATCAGGTGGGTGCCTGGTCCCTCTCGTTAATAGGTCTATTCAATATCGCAGGGGCCTTTTGGGCGGGTAATATCTGTCGAAAACACTCACGATCCAAACTATTGGTGGCAATCTATGGTGGCAGAACGATTGCTATAACCCTCTTCTTAATTTTCCCAATCACTCTGACATCAGTGCTTATTTTTAGTGCGGTAATGGGACTTCTTTGGTTAGCAACCGTTCCACCAACATCCGGTATCGTTATGAACATGTTTGGTACACGATACATGGCAACCCTGTATGGCTTCGTCTTTTTTAGCCACCAGGTCGGGAGTTTCTCTGGGGTCTGGTTAGGCGGTTATCTCTATGAAACCTATGGTCATTATGAGTACATCTGGTGGGCAGGGATTTTCTTCGGCTTGATGGCTGTTATCCTTCACTGGCCTATAAATGAGAAACCACACCCTGCTTTTGTCGCAAAAGAGAGTTAAAACTGTGCATCACAGAACCGTAACGACTTGCCATTCGTAAGGCAAAAAAACAAAAGGAATCGTTCATGAGCCATACTATTCATTACTACTTGTCACCCGTCTCGCCGTTTACCTTATTAGCAGGCGATATTTTAGAGAAACAGGCACCTGCTGATATTGTTTATCATCCGTTTGATATTGGTCGATTGTTCGGAGCTACTGGCGGCGTA
>CATEEE010000263.1 GCA_949499045.1 Marinobacterium sp. xm-d-530
GGCCAAAACATTAGCGTGATTCAGTGTGGAAAGGTCTCTCTAGGCGATGCCGTCACTCTTCTCGATTAGTTGTGCCACCCTATTCCTCAGAGCCTTGAGTTGTTGCTTGTTCAGGTTTGGCTCAAGATAGCTGGCTTTGGAATCAATCGACTCTTTCTCTAACCGTTCAATCCACGCTCGGACCAGAGTGAGTGGAGCACTGCCCTTTGCGAAGCGTTTTAGTGACTCAATCTGATGGGGCGATAAGACTTCAGGCTCAATCGGTTGTGGTAGAGATTCAAAGCCAATCGGCAGAGTGGATCTTAACCCTCTCTCGATCTCAAATAGATAGCGTAAAGAAACCTGCTGGTTCATAAACTGAATAGCCTCTGTAGCGGACTCGTTTAACGCTTTAAGAACCAACAACGCAGCCTCACCAGCCACGGGATCGATTCGATCACCGATACGTATCGCAGAAAAACCTGATGCCTTCCAAAACTGCCAAACGTCTTGGTAGCCAGCGAAACTAGCACCTATAAAGTCAACCCGAGACACCCTCGCTTTGGCTTCAATAAATCTAAGCATCGACGCCGCAATACCCGATCTTCTATATTCAGGGGCCACCGCGATGCGTGCGATTCGCCAGAATCGCTTGGCACCCAGGCTGACCATACCTTCAGAGAAGATAAGGGTCTGCGGTAGTAAATTGCCATTAGGACGACGAAGACCCATGGCGATCGCTTCAGAGAGCTCAGAGAACAGCTCACCCTCCTCAGAAATCCAAGCAACCCCCACCAGCACACCCCTTTGTACAGTGACGAAAATGGATTGCCCTGGGGAGTCGAGCAATACCCTTAAATCGTTAGGAGAGGTTCGGTAGTGAGCCAAATGTAACAGTTGATAGATCGCTTCCAATTGAGCAGGATGGTCAATTAAGCGATCTTGTTTTAGACAGTGCACACCATCATCTAAGCCTGAAAAAGCACAGAGAGACTCACTCTCAGTTAGAAACAGTAGCTGATTGATCGTTGCTTCAAGCTGATCTCCTTGGGACCATCGAACCGGTTCGACCAGTTGTGAGTAATTAGCCCCCTCTCTTTGCTGCCCCAAACGCTGTAGAAAACGGAGTGAGAAACCACGACCAAACCCCTCATAACCACTCACCGTTGTCGAGACAGCAAGGTGGTTTACAGACTCAACAAGCTGATCAAGCAGAGGGGTCGCAATCGCAGCAGCTTCATCAATCACCAACAGTTGAATATTGGGGTTATTGCGAAGCTCCAATAACGCTTCAGCAGGATGAAGGAAACGGGGCTTAAACTCACCGCTCTGCTCGAACAGAGAGTAGACCGCACGCTTATCTGGGGCTGTAACAATAACTTGACCTAATTCCCATTTAGAGTGTTTTAACGCATAGCCTAAGGCAGAGGATTTACCTCGACCTCTATCCGCTGTAATGACTCTAGTCGATCTCTGCTCTGACCAGTCATCAATCAGGTTTTTTACCACTGCTCCTTGGTCTTCGGTTAAGGCTATTGATTCAGTAACTTCAGTCGCATCAGTACACTTTAAAACAACGGATTCAATGTTATTGACAACATAATTATTAGTTTTTAAACCATTGATTAATAACTTTATATAGTTTGAATCAAAGCGATTAAATTGACCAAGACCCTGTAAAAACGGATCAGCATAAAAGGGCCATATAGACGCTCTTGGAGTGATTAAAACGAGTAAACCTGGAGCCCTAACCAGCCCCGCCCCTTGAGCCAGAGCATTCGGTGTGAATCCATCAAACGCATTGAAGATTATATAGTCAATTGATTGCCCCAGCTCAGTTGCGAGACGATCCGCTGCAATCGAGTTAAAGCCAACCTGATGATTACCGACTAACAGCCCTTTCGCATGGTTGAGTGGAAGATAATCCTTAAGCTGACTAATCGATTCAAGCGCCTCTACGTCTGAGTCACATTCAATCCAGAATAGTTTTCGATGGTTAATGGCCACTAACGATGTCGCTCTTGATTAGCAAGGCGCTGCTCTTCATTCTTACGTAACAACAGATAGATAGCAGCCAGCCCTCCATGTTGTGGCTGACAACTATGAAATGCCAATACTTCATCAATTTTTGGCAGCCAGAGTGTTAATGCACTTTTCATCTTGTTTTGAGGAGCTTGCAGATGCTTGCCTCGACCATGAGTTATCATGACCGTACGCAGACCAAATCGATAGCACTCCTTAACAAAATTAGGCACCTCATCACAGGCCTCTGAAAGCGTCCTATTAATCAAATCAAGACGTGCATCAACACTGTACTTACCTAAACGTAGGTTTCGATAGACACCCTCTTGAACGCCATCGCGTTTCCACTCCACAGGATCAAGAGGGTTTAACAGTTGGCTGTCAGAAAAACGAAAACGCTCATCAACTCCTTCAGCCTCTCTACGGCGCTGCTCAAGAGCCTGCATATCGCCACGCCTTAAATGCTCGCGAGCAGAAACCTTAGGCTCAGCCTTAATCGGTTTGACACCCTCACCCAGCATTAACGATGTGAAATTGTTGCTTATCTCTTGATCAGACACACTCATTACCTCAAAACCAGCGGAAAGACTTTAAACCGGTCAATAAAGTGATTATTGTTGCTGTAATAACGAATAACAACCCTGATTCTAATCAGTCGCCTGTTAAGGATACATAACTATGCAACGCGTCATCATCGCTCTTATTCTGATTATCATCGCAGTATCGACTTACCTTTTCCTGAACAAACCAGAAACGTCTGAAAATGCCCAAACGGATAAGAGCACTCAACCCCAGAGCAGCCCTTCACAACCCACCGCTGCTGACACTGAAAAAGCCGCCAAAAAGGTCATTAAAACACTGACCGAAGAGACTAAAGACGAAGCGCTCGACATTAAGCAGGCAAATAACTTTGTGACCGGCGATCAGCTTTTAGAGCTACCCAACATGAAGAGCGAGGCCGCTCAAGTAGAGACTATTCAAACGGCAATGGAAGCAACTGATAGCGCTCAAACTCAGGGTATACAAACATCCACTCTTGTTGTTAAACAGCCACTTATCACGGCTAAAGCAACAAAATCTGATCAGATGATGAAACTGATCTCTGAAGATAACGTCATTGATGCAAAAACACTCTCCCCAGGCGACAAAATTCGGCTAAAAGAACTTCTATCCAATCCTGACATTGCGGCGGGCAGTGTGTTCTATATTCACGCGGTGACACCAAATGATATGCAAGGGTTATGGGGAATTTTACAACGCGGTCTTACAAGCACCTTCCGCGAGGGCATCAAGCTAAGCGGAGACAATGGCCAAATACTCATTGCTGAGATACCTGAGCTAGCCGATGAAGTGCTTGAGAATCAACGCTCCTCTTTCCTCGGTGAGTTCCTTTACTCCAAAGTCAATGACATCTACATCTACAACTACCAACAGGGTATGCTGGGACAGGACCCAGATCTCATTAAGCCCGGCCAGCAACTCGTTATCGTGAGTTACAGCGAAGACGAATTGATTAAAATTTACGAACACTTCACTCGAGGCTAAACAGATGATTGATTTCTACACCTGGGGAACACCAAACGGTCATAAGATCCGCATAATGCTTGAGGCATGTGGTTTCGAATATCAGCTTCACAGAGTTGATATTCTTAACAATGAACAGTTTACACCTGAGTTTTTAGCCATCAGCCCAAACAATAAAATCCCCGCCATCGTTGATCATGACGGTCCGAATGGCGAGGCCATCTCTCTATTTGAAACCGGTGCCATTCTGCTCTACCTGGCCGAGAAAAGCGGCCAGTTCATGCCGAAAGAGCCTAACGCCTACTGGCAGGTAATGCAGTGGCTAATGTGGCAGATGGGTGGCTTTGGGCCCATGCTTGGACAGGCACACCACTTCAATAAATTTGCACCAGAACCCATTCCCTATGCCGTTGATCGTTACTGCAAAGAGGCTCACCGCCTTTGGGGAGTTCTCAACAAACAGCTAGAGGGACGGGAATTTGTTTGCGATCAACTTTCAATCGCTGACTTTGCGATATTCCCCTGGGCGAATCGTTTTGAGTTTCAAAAAATAGAGCCGGATCAATACCCCAATGTTGCCCGTTATATTCAGCGAATGAAGGAATTTGATTTTGTCTCGACAGGGCTAGAGATGCCCAGCGCCTAATGTCCATGCCCGCTTACTCAGCGGGCTTTTTATTGATTAAAAAATAAACAACTGGCTTATTAGCCTAAAGTCTGTATAATATGCTCCTCTTTCAACGATCCTCAACCTGCTTTTGACTTAATGGGCCGCGGGTAACGGGATCCCTTTAAAGCAGGAAATCTGATGTCTGATACTGATCAGCCGATCACTTTTGGTGATCTTGGCTTAAACACGCCTATTCTAGAAGCACTCTCTGACGTAGGCTACGAAACACCCTCTCCTATCCAAGCAGGCGCTATTCCAGCCCTTCTTGATGGTCGTGATATTCTTGGACAAGCGCAAACAGGTACGGGTAAAACAGCCGCCTTCGCTCTACCACTTCTACAGAACGTCGATACTAGCAAGATCCACCCGCAGGTATTGGTCCTAGCACCTACTCGCGAACTTGCCATCCAAGTTGCAGAAGCTTGTGAAAAGTACTCAAAGTACATACCAGGCCTTCGCACACTATCAATCTATGGTGGACAGGGATACGACACACAACTTCGTTCTCTACGTAAGGGGGTTCATGTCATTATCGGTACACCAGGCCGCGTCATGGACCACGTTCGTCGTGGTACTCTGAGCCTGGATAAACTGAAGTGTTTGGTCCTTGATGAAGCAGATGAAATGCTTCGCATGGGCTTCATCGATGACGTGGAATGGGTATTAGAGCACACGCCACCGACTCGTCAGATCGCGCTATTCTCAGCAACCATGCCGCGTGAGATCAAGACGATCACTGAGCGTTACCTACAAAACCCAGTGCACGTTAAAATCCAGAGCAAAACTGAGACAGCCAGCACCATTCGTCAGCGTGTTTGGGAAGTACGTGGGCTTTCTAAGTTCCAAGCACTGACTCGCCTTTTAGAGATGCATGAGCACGACGCTGCACTGATCTTTGTTAGAACTAAGACAGCGACGGAAGAGCTTTCAGAACAGCTGATTCAGGCAGGTTTCCATGCTGCTGCACTGCATGGTGACATTCAGCAAGCACAACGTGAGCGAGTTGTTGGCCGACTTAAATCAGGCAAACTGGATGTCGTAGTGGCTACCGATGTCGTGGCACGTGGTCTTGATGTTGAACGAATCAGTCACGTCATTAACTTTGATATCCCTTACGATGTTGAATCATACGTTCACCGAATTGGTCGAACTGGGCGTGCCGGTCGTCAAGGTGATGCGGTTCTATTTGTCACTCATCGTGAACGACGTCTACTTAAGTCGATCGAGCGCCACACCCGCTCACCGCTAGAGACACTCGAACTTCCTGACGCTAAAGCACTGAATCAGCTGCGCTCACAGCGTTTGAAAGAGCGTCTGGTCAATGCGATCGACAAACCACAAACAGCCGATTTCCACAACGTGATTAATGAGCTAGTGACAGAGAGTGGCATTACAGCCTCAGCGCTTGCAGCCGCTGCGCTTCAGCTTATCTACAAAGACAAGCCATTCTATCTCGATGAGAAAGAGCCTAGCTTTAAAGAGCGTCCACGTCGTGAACGTTCTGAACGTTCTGAACGTGGAGAGCGAGGTGATCGCAAACCTCGTCGTGACTCTGGCGCGGACGAAGGTAAAACACGTTACTGGATTGGTGTTGGTCATCAGCAAGGTGTAAAACCAGGCAATATTGTCGGTGCCATCGCAAACGAAGCGAACATCAGCAGTGATCTGATTGGGCGTATCAGCATCAGCGAGAACTTCTCAACGATCGATCTACCAAATGATATTAAACATGGACAGCTTAAGAAAATTGCCGACGCTCGCGTCTGTGGTAAGCAGCTGTCGATTCGTCCATGGCAGGATGAGATGTCAGCTAAACCAGCGCGTCGAAAAGGACCACCTCGCGACCGCAACAGCAACAGCAAACCTAAAGGCAATCGCAAACCACGCGCAGAAAAAGCCTAAATCAGATCGATACTCAGTCTTTTGGGACTGAGTATCCTCTTTCATCTTGCATAACTCTATGCAAAATCAATCTTAAGATCTTCTTATATCCTTACATTTAAGCATATTTGGATCCAACCAAAGTAGTAGAATACAACCCTCAATAGGCACCTCTGAACCTATATCTGATAAGGGTTATCTATGCTCCACTACACACTCATCGGTTTTGCCCTCCTTGCACTTTTAGCCATTGTGTTTGAGGAGGTGATTCATGTGAACAAAGCGAAATCCACTCTCTTTTTAGGCACTTTCTCGTGGATATTGATCTTCCTGTTTCCTGAACAGGGTGTAACGCCTGAACAACTGAGGGAGATGCTCAACGAGAACCTATTGGATATCGCAGGGCTTTGGCTATTTTTAATGTCTGCAATGACGTTTGTCGCCTTTTTGAACCATCAAGGTCTAATTGAAACACTCATTTACCGCCTACTGCCTAGCCAAATCAGTGAACGCAAACTGATCTTTCTAGTCGGTATATTCTCATTTGTTTTCTCTAGCCTTTGCGACAACATCACAGCCACCCTCGTCTCCATTGCACTAGTGCTCTCACTCGGTTTAGAGAGACGAAAGACTCTTAGACTCTCTGTACTCGTTGTTTTTGCAGTCAACTCTGGCGGCGTTTCCCTGATCACCGGGGATGTCACTACGTTAATGGTATTTCTAGCTGGCAAAGTAGAGATTTCAGATCTATTGCTACTCTCAATACCCGCCTTCATTAGCACAATGCTCCTAGCTGCCATGCTCTCCAGACCACTCGTGGGTGAGGTCATCATTACACCAACACCGCGAAAAGATGATCGAGTCGGTAAAGTCATTGCCGTGATCTTTTTAGCAACCATTGTTGCAACCATTATTCTAAATATTGTGGCAGGCATCCCCCCGGTTTTGACCTTCCTGTTTGGACTCTCCACCATGTTTCTGCTGGGTCGTTTTCTTTATGAGGAGGACACCCGTGAAAATCTGTTGGACTACGTTAGGCGCATCGAGTTCGATACATTAATGTTCTTTTTGGGTATCTTGCTGTTGGTCGGCATGCTCAAAGAGATTGGAACCCTAGACAGCCTAGTCGGTATTTATCAGCTATTACCTGTCACGGTTGCAAACTTTGCAATGGGTGTCTTCTCAGCCTTTGTCGATAACGTACCCCTGACCGCAGCACTGCTAAAATCTGGCGTAGAGATGTCTAAAGCTGAGTGGTTATCACTAACCTACTCGGTGGGTGTAGGCGGCTCTCTGTTGGCAATTGGATCTGCAGCTGGCATTGTTGCGATGTCTAAAGTGGATATCCTAAATTTCGGAAGCTATGCACGATATATTGTCTATTTATCGATTGCGTTCTTGGCAGGATATGTCAGCAGTTACCTATTAGGTAGCTATTTCGTATAACGCAAAATGAAAACGGGCGACACTCATACTGCTCACCATAACTTCTGAACAGTATGAGTGTCACGACGCTATCAATTGAGCTTTTTGCTGTAAAGTCATCTGCTTAATTGCATATTCGCGCTGTGTAGCACTTGAACGATCTGCATGTTGTTCATTCCAGACAAGCTCTACAGGCCGTCTGGCCCGCGTATACTTCGCACCGCCAACGAGTTCACCGTTATGCTGACGCAGACGTCTAACTGGATCCGTCGTCACACCTGTATAGAGGCTGTTATCGGAACAACGAACGACGTAAACAAACCAGTTAGACACACCAAGCTCACTCAATAGAAATTATCAGTGAGATATAATCACACCCTTAGATGAAGCTGCAACAGAGCATTTTGCAAAGATTCAGAGGTTATCGGCTTACCCATGACGACGTCCGCACCCGCCTGCAGTAGTAACTCTCGCTCACTGCCAACGGTAGCCGCGGTCACGCCAAGTACCTTCACACTACTTCCAGTCGCTCGGATCGCTTCGACAAGCTCATAGCCATTCATCTCTGGCATGAAAATATCGGTTATGATCAGATCCCACTTTTGTTCGTTAAACTGATCTAAAGCTAACTGTCCATTTTCAACCA
>CATEEE010000264.1 GCA_949499045.1 Marinobacterium sp. xm-d-530
ATGACCATGACCCCTGTAATGCCCACCTATGCTCGATTACCTGTTACTTTCACCCATGGTGAAGGTGTTTGGTTGTACGACACAGAGGGGCGACGCTACCTGGATGCGCTATCAGGCATAGCGGTAACCGGTCTTGGTCATGCACACCCAGCGGTCACGCAGGCACTCTGCGATCAAGCAGCCAAACTGATTCATACCTCCAACCTGTACGAAATCTCACTGCAACAGCAGCTGGGTGAAAAACTATGTACAGAGACCAACATGGAAGCGGTCTACTTCTGTAATTCGGGTGCGGAATCAAATGAGGCGGCCATCAAGATTGCACGCAAATACGGAAACGACCGCGGCATCACAAACCCATCCATTATCGTTATGGAACAGAGTTTTCATGGCCGTACTATGGCTACACTATCTGCCACTGGTAATCGAGCCATTCAAGCGGGCTTTGAACCACTTCTAAGCGGATTCGTGCGCGTTCCATATGATGATGTAGAAGCCATTAAGAAAGTCGCATCAAACAACCGCAGCATTGTGGCGATTCTAGTAGAACCTGTCCAAGGTGAAGGCGGCGTACATGTCCCTACAGACGGCTACCTAAAAGTGCTGCGAGACATCTGTGATGAAAATGATTGGCTTCTAATGCTCGATGAAGTGCAAACTGGCAATGGCCGTACTGGCAAATACTTTGCTTTCCAACATGAAGGTGTACAGCCAGACGTGTTGACCACAGCAAAAGGCCTAGGCAATGGCGTACCAATTGGTGCCTGCCTAGTTGCGAACCATGGTAACCATGTATTCGGCCCTGGCAACCATGGTTCAACCTACGGTGGTAATCCACTGGTCTGTGCAGCGGCCCTTGCCGTTTATAACACTATCCAAGATGAAGGCTTGATGGCCAATGCTTTGGCGCGAGGTCAACAGATTCGCGATGGTCTAGCAGCGCGCTTTGCCGACCTTGAGGAGTTTGTTGAAGTTCGTGGCAAAGGGCTGATGATCGGTTGTCAGTTCAGTACTGACATTGCAGCCTTAGCTAAGCTTGCCTCTGATAATAAGCTATTGCTCAATGTGAATGGAGGAGGTAAGGTTATTCGATTGCTACCTCCTCTAATCATCTCTGAAACTGAAGCAGAGCAACTGATAGAGACTGTATCTGAGCTAGTTCATCAGCTACTTGCAAAGTAATCACAACTAACTTTATTTAGGATATCGTCAGTCATGTATGTGGCTGACGTTTTAATTTTTATGGGAACAAGACACTTTCTTACTCTTCTAGACTTATCACCTGAAGAGCTAAACAGACTGATCAATCGTGCGATTGAGCTTAAACGCATGCGAAATGCGGGAGAGATCTACGAGCCACTTAAGAATCGCGTTATGGCGATGATCTTTGAAAAATCGTCAACGCGAACGCGTGTCTCCTTCGAAGCAGGGATGGCACAGTTTGGTGGTCATGCTATGTTCCTATCACCTCGTGACACCCAGCTGGGTCGCGGTGAGCCGATTGAAGACAGCGCTCGAGTGATCTCTAGTATGGTCGATGTAGTGATGATCCGTACCTTCAGTCACGAGTTAGTTGAAACCTTTGCTGCTCACTCCAAAGTACCTGTCATCAACGCGCTAACCGATGAATTTCACCCTTGCCAGCTACTAGCTGACATGCAAACTTATCAAGAGATCCGCGGGTCTATTAAAGGTAAGACGGTTGCATGGGTCGGCGATGGTAACAACATGTGCAGCAGTTATATCAACGCTGCTCGCCAGTTTGATTTCCATTTAAATGTCGCTTGTCCTAAAGGATTTGAGCCGGATGCAGCGCTGCTTGCAGCAAACCCTGGCCGCGTCACAATTACTCACGATCCTAAAGAGGCCGTTAAAGAGTCCGACCTAGTGGTCACCGATGTCTGGGCATCCATGGGACAGGAGGAGGAAGAAGCTCTTCGACTGAAGCGTTTTGATGGATTCCAAGTGAATACAGCGCTGATGGACCTGGCTAAACCGGATGCCCTTTTCATGCACTGCCTGCCAGCTCACCGCGGTGAAGAGGTTAGCGACGAAATGATGGATGATCCACGTTGCGTTGCGTTTCAGGAAGCTGAGAACCGCTTACACGCGCAAAAAGCACTTCTGGAGTTCCTACTAGTAGGCATATAACCCTTGAGTAAGCAGTCCATGGGCTGCTTACTTGTTATGGTCTATACTGGCCTAAATGTAACTAGCCGGAGTCAGACATGATCGATCTTCGACATCTTAAAACCCTTGTGGCATTAAGAGATGCCGGTAGCCTTGTTGAAGCAGCCGAGCGGGTTCATCTAACCCAGTCAGCTCTCTCTCACCAAATCAAAGATCTCGAAGAGCGCCTAAACTGCTCACTGTTTATCCGCAAAACCAAACCCATTAGTTTTACCTCTGCCGGACAGCGCATTCTATCGTTGGCGGACGACATTCTACCGATGATAAGAACGGCTGAGCGTGACATTGCTCGCCTAGCAGGTGGCGAAGTTGGCCGCTTAAACATCTGTATCGAGTGTCATAGCTGTTTTGACTGGCTCATGCCAACCATCGATTCGTTCCGCAAAAATTGGCCTGACGTTGAGATGGATCTCTCAACCGGTTTTACATTCCAGCCACTTCCAGCACTGGCTCGTGGTGATATTGATCTTGTCATCACATCCGATCCAGAACCCAGAAACGGCATTCACTACGTTCCGCTATTCAGTTACGAATCGATGCTAGCCATAAGTCGACAGCACCGACTCAACGCTAAAAAGCAGATTGAACCCTCTGATCTATCGGAGGAGACCCTAATCACCTACCCCGTCGATCAAAACCGTTTGGATCTGTTCACGCGCTTTTTAGATCCAGCAAGTATTGAACCTCACGAGATTCGCACCGCGGAATTGACTGTTATGATGGTGCAGTTAGTTGCTAGCGGCCGTGGCGTGGCTGCACTGCCAAACTGGGCACTTCACGAGTATCTTGAAAAGCAGTTCATCAATGCCAAGTCATTAGGTAAAGAGGGCCTATGGTGCACATTGTATGCGGCTATTCGCGAAGAGCAGAAAGAGTCTGACTTCATGTTGGATTTCTTAAGCACCGCCCAGGAGATCAGCTTTAAACGACTCAACGGTATTAAAACGGCGATCACCAAATTCGAAAACGACCATGAGTAAAGCTAAAGCCGTCACTCAATCGATCGAGGCGATAAAAAGCGAGATGGTGCGCTTATCGCTATGGGAAGCATCACCGCCCTCCCAAGAGGCGTTAAGCAGTCAGCAACCCTTTTGCATCGACACCCTCGATTTCACTCAATGGTTGCAGTGGATTTTAATCCCAAGACTGGAAGCCATTTTGAAAACTAATATTCCACTTCCTGATTCCAGTGCCATTCACCCTTATGCCGAAGAAGCACTGAAGGGTCGTTCAGACAACACAAGTTTAATCGCTCTGATTCAACAACTCGATAGAGCACTCAGCGGGGATTATGATGGCTGAAAGCTACGGTCTATTTGAACAGATACTGCTTATTTTCATTGGTGCCGTTGTTGCCACCACTCTGTTCAGACGATTAAAACTGCCTGCCATTTTGGCCTACCTCGCCATGGGCGCACTCATTGGTCCATTTGCGCTTCAAGTCGCACACCCTGACCAGATGGCGCTTCTTTCAGAGCTAGGCGTTGTCTTCCTGCTCTTCATGCTGGGTCTAGAGTTCTCGTTGCCTAAAATGATCGCCATGCGTAAAACCGTTTTAGGCTTAGGTTCAGCTCAGGTGATTACCACCTCCGCTATTTTCATCGGTTTATCGCTAATAATGGGGATGGAGTTAGCTCCCTCCATCGTTCTGGCCGGTGCGTTAGCCTTGTCGTCCACAGCCATTGTAACCAAGGAGCTTATACGACTTCAGCAGCTTGGACAGCCGCATGGGCAGCTATCCTTTGGCATTCTGCTATTTCAAGATATTGCAGCGGTCATCTTTTTGATACTGGTCCCAGCACTAGGAACCAGCACCACTGAGAGTAACGAATCAATCATCTGGCCGTTGCTGCAAGGCGCTGGATTACTACTACTTCTTCTCATTCTTGGGCACAAAATTCTCCCGGCTCTATTTAATGAGGTTGCGCGTGAACGCTCGGATGAGCTGTTTGTTCTGGTTGCACTGGTTACAGCAATGACGGCGGCCTGGATTACCCATGCTGCTGGCCTATCAATGGCGCTTGGCGGCTTCTTAGCAGGCATGATGTTAGGTGAAAGTCACTTTAAGCATCAACTTGAGAATGACATACGTCCATTCAGAGATGTGCTGCTTGGACTCTTCTTTGTCACTGTGGGTATGCAGCTTGATCTCTCGGCACTGGTAGCCAATATCCATTGGGTCATATTAACGACGATCATGTTGGTTACAGCGAAAACCGTCGTCATTTTAATTTTAGGTCGCCTATTCGGAAATAACGCAAACACCTCCCTAAAAGCAGGTATCAGCCTCGCTCAGGGAGGCGAATTTGGCTTTGCCCTTCTCGCGGTTGCCCTGACCTATCAGGTAATCGACACAGACTTAAATGCGGTCTTGGTCTCCACCATCATCATTTCTATGGTCATTACTCCAAGCCTATTAGATAAAGCTGATTGGATTGCAGAACGCTTTTTCCCATCCGCAAACAGTACAGAGTCTTTACCAGAGCATCAGCATGCCGATGCGGCCAGCCGACATCATGAACTGACCGATCATGTCATTATTTGTGGCTATGGCCGTGTCGGGCAAATTGTGGCTCGATTTCTGAAGCAGATGGGAATTCAATACGTCGCCATCGACCCTGATCCAGTTCGTATTAGAGAGGCCTCATCAGCCGGTGAACCGGCTTACTACGGCGATGCCAAACGGGTCGATATCATGCGAGGCTTGGGAGCAGCGAATGCTCGACTTATTATTTTGACGCTACCCAACCCTAAATCGAGCTTAGAGACATTAAAGCAGATAAAACGTGAATTCGGTGATATCCCGGTACTCGTTAGAACCCAGGATGATTATCACTTAGAACAGTTTCAGATATACGGCGCAGCTGAGGTCGTACCAGAGGCGCTTGAAGGCAGTCTAATGTTGGTCTCTCACGTCCTTACACTGCTGGATGTTCCGGCAGATATCATCAAAGAGCGAATCCATACGGTAAGATCACAACGTTATCGTCTTTTGCATGGCTTTGTGCACGGCGGACATTCCCTCAAAGCGGATTTAGACCAGAGCAGAGTGATTCAAAAGCACGCGGTTACTCTCTCTGAAAGCGCCTTTGCTTGCGGTAAAACCCTAGACGCCCTCGACCTTGAATTAGAGGTCAGCTCACTGATTCAAAATGGTGAGGAGATCGACAACCCTTCAGGCACCCTGCTTCTAAAAGAGGGCGACACCTTGATTCTGAATGGTTCTCCTCGTGACATTGAACAGGCAGAAGCGAGGATTCTGCTCGGTAACCTGTGATTCGCTCGCCGACATGGTAAAATCGCGCGCTTAGAAAATGGAGTCAGCGATGAGCGATCAACAGGTAACATTAACCGCACTATTCAAACAGGCTGGAACCGCGATGCGTATCTACGATCTCGGCCGCCGTATTAAGGCATTCAGCGCTGACGAGTTTGAACGCATCGAGACTCAAGCTACCCCTTACCCTACTCCCTATTTACAGCACGCATGGATCGCTCTGCTACTTTGGAACCCTAAATCGGCCAATGAGAATGCTGTATGGTTTTTGAAGTTACCGCTTGATGAGCAAGGGTTTTTGCTCAGTGCAGTGCGTGATGATATCGTCAATCGTCTACTGCAAAACGTCCAATCCAGTATTGATGGTGTTCCAACTGAGGACAGCCTTAAAGAGAACCCTTTCGCGTTTAAACCCAACGATGAAAAAATGGCACTGTTTCATGCGAAAGCGGCACTCGACAACCACCAATCGGCATCCGCTTATTATGAGCCTGTGCAGCAATTTATCAGCCAACCTAACCTTGAAACCGGCTGGGAGAACTTATCGCTTCAAGGCTTGGCCGACTTTGTAGTAAGACTGGAACAGACCAATAATGAAGCCATCCTAGCTAACGCATTGAATCAGCTTCCAGAAGGGTTACACGCCCAAGTCCTTGGGTTACTTGAACATGCAAAGCCTAACAGCGATCTATCCGCAAAACTGTTACAACAGCTAACAGAAGCATTAAATGACAATAGAGACCCTGTACTCATTTCTCTTCTGGTTCGTGCGCTTTCAAGTGCTAAAACTCAAAGTCATACTCATCAGGCCATTGATGCGGTTCTGAACAGTAACGCTGCAAGGAGTGCTGAACTGCTCGCTGCGATTGCGACACGGTGTGAAAATGCTCTGCTCGAGCCTGCGCTACTGACGCGATTCTTAGAGGCACTAGCCCAATGTGATGCCGGGCAAAACGCATTCAGTCGCATACTAGCAGACCTAATGTACCTGCCTGTTCATCGTGTATTGATGGTTCAAGCGCTTCGTTCTGCCTCAGTATCCGATGCACTCAAACACGCTACCGATCAGATGTTCGGCCCTCATTTTCGTCAACCACAATAGGCTCCTGTAATGAACAGTGTCCGCGCTATCGCTCACCGATTGACTCGTCAGACTGGCGACCAGTCATTTCACCTAAAGGAGCAACCTATTGGGTCTGAAGTTAATGCCCGAAAACTGCTGAACGAAATCGAACAGGTATTCACGCGCAGAGCCACCAAGCGATATGGACGTTTTGCAGATGAGGCAACAAGCTTCAAAGGAGTGCTGCTGAACTGGCAAGAGAAGGGTATGGATCTGACTCAATTCAGCTCCAAGGTGGTCGAGCTGTTAGCCGTAATGTTTGAGAGTGAAGACCTTGAAACAGATGGTTACTGGGTGTTCATCGAGCAGGATGAGTCCGACCTGCACGAACTCTGGATCGCTCAATTAAAACAGGCCGAGGGTTGGTGTTTTGATCAGAGCAATGAGCTGATTGAATCAGAACAGATCGAGTTTTCAAAAATGGGGCTCTGCTGCTGCATCGATCTAAAGCGCCTGTTTGACCCTAGTGCCAGTCGATACCTGACTTTAGGATTTGGTTTTGGTGAACGTTCTGCCACTCGTGCATTGGGTGAGTTTATTGGCTTCTTCGATACAGTGGATACACAAGCTGACACAGAGCGCTTCATGGAAGTGGTTCGTGACTACAGCGCCCACATGCCGGACGATGCAGGCAAACGCTATCAAAAAGAGGTTGCAGAGTTTTGTATAGAGCAATCCAAAGCGGGAGAGTCCGTTAGTTATCGTGACCTAACGGCATCCGTTGAGACTGACCATGAAGTTGGTTTTGATCAATACATCGCCTCTGAAGCCCCAGAACTGAAAGAGCAGTTCATTCCCGACCGTGCCAGCCTGAAAAAGTACGTTCGTTACACCGGCAGAACGCGTGAGGTATCCATCAGTTTCAGTAATGAATCGCTGGGAAAATCGATCTCGTTTGATCCTAGCAGTGAAACACTGACTCTGAAGGATCTGCCTACGAATTTGATCAAACAGCTAAAAGAGCAACTTGAGCCAGAGATTAAGGAGTAACCGATGCACTTTTTCATTATCATCGCGGGTGTCGCCTTCTTCATCTACTGGAAGTTTTTTAGACCTCGTCAGTTGGAAGTGTTTATCGTCTCGGTGATTGCGACTATGATCACCATGACACTGGTAGCGATTGTGTTTGACGACGTAAAACTGGGCTTTCTCTTTTCGGTATCGATACTGGGTTGGAGCAAACTGTTTGACCAGCTGATCAGTGATCAAAATGCCTCTAAAATGTCGAAGCACCTTAGACGATTTCTTGGAAGAAAATAGCTCAATCAGTTAACTCTATTGAGTAGTCGGTAGAGTCCAGCCACGATTTTGAGCCGTTACAAGACTTTGTTGGTACTGTCGTGAACGCACATTTGAACCTTCTGGAAGGGTCAAATAATAGAGCAGCTTACAGGCTTCAGCCTCGTCAATCTGGTGAGTTTTGGCAAACTCAAGCATGGTCGTTGCATGCGTCACTTCGCTCTTATCTTCAATAGCAACCGATACCGGTTGATCGATCGCTTCACCTGCACGTACGCGCTTTGAAATCATATCGTAGTAGTATCGAAAACGGGGGTAGATATTGGCTTCTGCTTCCCCTCGAATCTCATACCAACCTGTCTGTTTCGCCGCCTCATAAACAGCCGGATGTGACCAATCGTGATGATGATCACCCGCATATCGACAAGCCTCTTGATAAGCCTCATAACTACTTGGCAGACCAAAATCGGCCCCAACTTCTTTTAACAAACCAAGAAACTCAGAGATCGATGGCATCCAAGCAAGAGTCTCTTTACAACGGTTAATAGCCGAGACCAGTTCGTTTTCACCGTAGCCAGAGATACTCATTGCCCACTCACGTTTGGCAATCATAATCTCCTGTTCGGTTTCAAAAGCACTTTTGAATTTGTGACCATAGATTGCCATAAAACGAGCAAACACCATGTTGACCATCGCCTTGGTCTCTTGGCTAATCAACTCGCGTTGTGGCGCCCCTGGCTCCGGTGTGCTGAGTGAACGATTACCAGTCGAGGTTTTTGAGGTCCATGACGGCTGCGGTAACCCGTTTTCGGTTTTCCCGAGTATCTCGTCGACTTTTTTCATGCTGCCCACCGGCTTGTGAAGATTCGTTAAAACGCTCAGCTTTAGCCGAACGACTCTCTTGATCACGAACGGCTCGCTTAACCCACGCTAGAAATTTCTGGTTCCAGACGCTTTGGTGATCAAGTTTATCCAGGTAGTAAAGTGTAAATTCATCAAGATGCGACTCTGCAAACTGAGCTTCGATACCGTGCTGCTGAAGCAACTGGTAAAAGTTCTCATCCGGTTTCCATGAGACATCCATACGAATTTGAAGTTTGCGCTTCTGTTCAGCGGCTTCGAAAATTTCATCTAACTCATTGGTCGAGCGACGCCACCCACCACCAAAGCTCGGAGGCACATTCTGTCTAGAATTTGGTAACCGGTGAGTGTGTGGACGAGCAGATACGTTTGGATTTGCTACAGGCGCTTTAGGCGTTTGAACTGCTTCAGTCGTCGATGAGGTCAAACCTGACTGAGGCGCTCTGTTTTCAAAACCGATTAGCAGCTGATCACCCGAAACTTGCAAACCGAACAGTGATTCAGCCGCCAGGGCGTATAAATGCTCCATCAACTGTGAATCAGTCCAGAAGGGGCAGCGCGCCAACAAAGCCGACAATGAGAGTGTTAACTCATCCTCTTTGACAAGCAGACGATACTGTTCAATAAGACCCAACAACAGCGCACCATCCACACCGTACTTAGATGCAAGGGATGGGGAGACAAATAGTGGCTGTTCAGGTAGATCGTTCATCAATACACTCTCTAAATTGATCTACCATTTTAACAGCGCCGTTTGATCCATGACAGTAGAAACGTCCTTCGATTTAGAACTCTTAGAAATAGGCTCTATAGTGAATGGAAAGCGTCTCAATTTTAAGTACACTGAATTTAATCTGTTAATTAGAGTGACTTATGTATCCAGAGAAAATGAATCCCCTAAAAGCACGCCGCCTGGGGATCGATACACACCATGAACCCAACATCTACCTTCGTTCAGATAGCTCTGTGTGCAAATCGGAAGGATTTAACAGCTTAACGCGTGTTCTAGTTTCTACAGAACAGAATCATATGATCGCCACCCTTAACATCGTGACGGGAGACCTGATCGACGAAGGGGAGATAGGACTATCTGAATCAGCCTGGGATAAACTTAAATTGATAGGACATGAGTCCATCTGGTTGTCTCATCCAAGACCCGTTCACTCACTGTCGCATGTTCGATCAAAGGTCTATGGGCACAAATTAAATGAAGTGCAGTTTAGCGAGATTATTAATGACATCGTTGATGAACGCTATGCGGATGTTTATCTAGCCGCCTTTATTACGGCCTGCGGTGATGACAAGTTAGATGATGAAGAGATCACCTCTCTTACTCGCGCAATGATCAATGCTGGCAGCACCATTGATTGGGGGTTGGATCAGGTTCTGGACAAGCACTGTGTTGGTGGACTACCGGGTAACCGCACCACACCCATTGTCGTCTCTATATTAACCGCTGCAGGACTGACCATTCCCAAGACCTCTTCACGAGCAATCACTTCACCTGCTGGAACAGCCGATACCATGGAGACGCTCACCGATGTGAGTCTCACCCTAGATCAGATGCGTGAGGTGGTGCACTCTGAAGGTGGCTGTTTGGCTTGGGGAGGGTCCGTAAGACTGAGTCCTGCTGACGATCTACTCATTCAAGTCGAACGTGCTCTAGATATTGATAGTGAAGGACAGCTAATTGCCTCTGTTTTATCAAAAAAGGTAGCGGCAGGAGCGACCCACGTTTTGATCGACATCCCAGTAGGCCCAACGGCTAAAGTACGTGATGATGCGGCTGCCGATAAGCTAGCGAGGAGCTTTAAGCGGGTTGCAGAGAACTTAGGTGTGACGCTGGCCATTGTGAAAACAGACGGCACACAACCGGTCGGTGAGGGAATAGGACCAGCTCTTGAAGCACGCGATATTGTCCGAGTCTTGAAATGTGACGGTCAAGCACCTCAGGATTTGCTAAATCGCGCGGTCTACCTTGCCGGTGCAATGCTCGATTTAAGCGGCAAAGTTTCAACTGGCGAAGGTGAAAAGCTTGCCAGAGAGTTAGTCACAACGGGGAAGGCTTGGGATAAGTTTGTGGCCATCTGTGAAGCACAGGGCGGTTTTAAAGAACCACCTGTAGCGCACTACCGCTATGAAATGCTTGCTGAGAGGGATGTCACTTTAGCAACCGTTGATAATCGAATTCTTGCCAAAGTTGCGAAGCTAGCCGGTGCGCCAGCCGATGCAGCTGCAGGCGTTGACCTGCATGTTAAAGTCGGTGACCGAATTAAACATGGGCAACCCATGCTAACGATTCATGCAGAGCATATAGGTGAGCTCAACTACGCGGTAGACTACTTGCAATCACACCTACAAATTTTAACCTTTGGGGAATAGGTGACTTATGAAAAACTCCATTCTATTTAATCTATCTCCAAACCACCCTATTCCAGAGAAGCTCGCTGAATCCACGGGCTTATCACTGGGACAATTTGAAATTCGTCACTTCCCTGATGGAGAGACATTTATCAGGGTAGATACTAACGTTGAACAATCGAACGTGGTTATTTTCTGTGACCTCTACCAACCCAATGAAAAGCTTTTCCCGCTACTCAGTTTTGCAGAAAATGTTCGAGAATTGGGCGGTCTCAATATCTGTCTGATCACACCCTATCTACCGTATATGCGGCAAGACAAACGTTTTCACACGGGTGAATCGATCACCTCTAAACACTTTGCTAAGCATCTATCTCTTGCCTTTGATGCGCTGATTACGGTCGACCCTCACCTTCACCGCTACCCAACACTGGATTCGGTATACACCCTTAAGGGTACGGTCTGCACGGCACAACCGGTAATTACAGAGTTCCTTAAATCTCAAACAGACGATTTACTGTTAATCGGCCCGGATGAGGAGAGTGAGCAGTGGGTAGCCGCGATTGCCAAGGCTTCCAATCGCCCCTATCAGATCCTGCTTAAAGAGCGCTCAGGTGACTACGATGTCTCTGTGACAGAACCTGAACTGGCCCAATACAGAGGCTACCGTCCTGTTTTAGTCGACGACATCATCTCCAGTGGCAGAACCATGCTGGCGACCATCGAACACCTGGAATCAGCAAAGATGGGCAAACCCTTGATCATTGGGGTGCATGGTATCTTCGCCAAGGACGCTCATGCCCTACTGAAAAATATTGCTGATATCCACACCTGCAATAGCATTGTCCATGAAACGAACTCACTGGATCTGACACCGATCATTGCCGATCAACTGAAACACTACATTGAACAACTGTAATGAACATGTTTTTACATGTTGAACTCATCGAAGATTTTCTAATTGCTAATGAGGCAGATCAACTGCTGACGGAGCTCACTAATCGTTTAGAGTGGCGCCAAGACACTATTAACCTCTATGGCAAAAGCCACCCGATTCCAAGGTTACAGTGTTTTGTTGCATCACAAGGTGTTCGCTATCGGTACTCGAATCTGACGATGGAGGGCCGAGGTTATCCAACCGCTCTTCAATCGATCAGAGATAAAGTCGAGTCAGCGGCAAACCACTCATTTAATGCGGTTCTCTGTAATCTTTACCGAGACGGTCAGGACAGTATGGGGTGGCACAGCGACAACGAGCCGGAACTGGGCGAGCGCCCTGTTATCGCATCTCTATCTTTGGGAAGCACTCGAACGTTTCGATTTAGAGATTTATCAACCAAAAAAGAGACCGTCGACTTTGAACTCAGCCACGGCTCACTTCTTGTAATGAATGCTGGAGTTCAAAAGGATTGGGAGCACTCTGTACCAAAGCGTCTTCGCATTAAACAGCCAAGAATCAATCTAACCTTTCGCTTGATCGAGCCAACTCGCTAACCAACGCATAACGGGCTCTGCTGGCTCAGGATCCTCATTGGCATCAACATAGAGCGGCTCGACCAACGGTTGAGCATTAAGACTCGAAAACACTTCAAACAGTCGTTTAGCCGCCCCATTGAAATAGTCATAGCTTGAATCCCCTAACCCCACCAGAGCAAAGCGCTGATCCGTTAAATCAGGCTCTTCATCTAAAAGATCACAGTAGAGCGGCATCAAACCATCTGGAATATCTCCCATGCCAGTCGATGCCGTCATAATTAAGAGAGAAGCTGATGGATCAAGATCAAAGAGCTCAGGGGTCTCAAGCCATTCACACTGATGCCCTTGAGCGCTCAGAAAGTCCTGACACTCATCAGCCAATTCAATAGTAGAACCATAAACAGTACCGACGATGATTTGAAACTTAGACATCCACAACCCCTGTTAGAGCGCCACTTATATTAGCAAAGTTAATAAATAACAAAGAGATCTATAACCAAACCAGTTAAGACAAACTTAACCTAAGCAGCATCTATTATTAACGTTTATATCTAGCCTATTATTAGGAACCGTTAATATAAAAACAATAGAGGATCACTGATGAGAAACCCACTGTTTCACCCAATGAGTTATGACATGGTCAACGACAATGTTGTTAGAACTCGTGCCGCTTTTCTATTCTTAGTACCAGTTTCCATATTGGTTATCTTCTACAACACCATTAACGGTTCAGCGTTCATCGTTGACCCCAGCACACTCGAAGACACCTGGGATACCAACATGGCTGGGCAGATTATCTACTCAGCCGAAGTCGTTCGACAGGTCTACGACTGGACTCCACAAACGTATCTTTTGCTCTACGTCCTTTGGGAGATGGTTCTAAGCCAGAGCAAACGCACAGCTTGGCTCTGCCCTCTGTTCTGGATTTCCGCTGCTATGAACCGTCACCACAAGCCGGTCTACCGTCCCTACCAGCCTAAGAAGTTTGCTTGGAAGATTGGTACTGCTCTGGTCGCAGCATGCCTACTGTTCTTCAATCCCGTACCGGTTGCCGAATTCGTAAACAGCCTAACTGGCAGTGAACTTCTAACCACCACGCAAAACTGGATGCCTCGCTGGACACCTTTAGTAACCATTCCTCTCTGTCTAACCTTCATGTGGCTAGAGGCTGCTGCCGGTTGGTGTGCTGGTTGTTGGTTCCACTCGGTACTGGTAAAAGCAGGTATCTTTAAAGAGCACTGCGACACCTGTGTTGACAGTAGCAACGACTAAAAGACGATAGCTACATCTATTAAAACCTTATAAATTGTGAGGATCTTATACGATCTATTCGGTCCTCACTGACATGCCACATCGTTCACGTTTTAATTCGGTACTCCCCTTCACAGCGCTTCGTGAAGTCTTTCAGGAGGGGTACCATTTTGATCATTTCATCAAAGACCTACTCGCCGGTTTAACGGTCGGAATCATAGCAATACCTCTCTCTATGGCGCTCGCAATAGCGAGTGGTGTACCTCCGCAGTACGGTCTCTACACAGCGATCATTGCCGGTATTTTGATCCCTTTAACCGGTGGTTCTAGATACAGTGTTTCAGGCCCAACCGCTGCATTCGTGGTCATACTCTACCCCGTAGCTCAAGGTTACGGCTTGAACGGGCTGCTATTAGCAACGCTTCTAGCCGGTCTGATTATGCTCACGCTAGCGTTTGCCCGTTTGGGTCGGTTGATTGAGTACATACCGGAACCTGTGACACTCGGCTTCACCAGCGGCATTGCTGTCGTGATAGCAGTGCTGCAACTCAATGATTTTTTGGGGCTTCATATTGCTGACATGCCTGAATTTTTCTTTGCCAAACTGGTCACCCTGTTCAACCACCTGCCGACAATTCACACCGGCGAACTCGTTGTGGGGTTGGTGACATTGGCATCGTTAATACTCTGGCCAAAGTTTAAAACGCCCATCCCAACCTATCTCCCAGCAGCCATGATAGGAACCTTAACCGCTTTTTTCTGGGGCTTTAACGATGTAGAGACGATTGGCACCCGTTTTCACTATCTATTACCGGATGGTACCTCTGGGTCCGGAATACCAGCGGTTCTGCCTAGTTTAATTTGGCCATGGCAGCAGCCGGGTCCAAATGGCGTTCCTTTAGAGTGGAACTTATCACTGGTCATTGAGCTACTGCCTGCTGCGTTCTCCATCGCCATGCTAGGCGCCATAGAATCACTGCTCTGTGCAGTTGTATTGGATGGCATGAGTCAAAAACGACACCACTCAAATGGTGAATTACTGGGGCAAGGCATTGGCAACCTAGTGACTCCTTGGTTTGGTGGCATCACAGCAACTGCAGCCCTGGCTCGATCGGCCACTAACTATCGAGTCGGAGCGGTCTCCCCTATTGCGGCCATTATCCACTCATTGGTGGTATTGGCAGCAATCCTATTGCTCGCCCCTTGGTTAGCCAAGATTCCAATGGCAACCATGGCGGCGATGCTTCTATTGGTCGCTTGGAACATGAGTGAAGCGCCCAAAGCGATCAAGTTAATACGACAGGCCCATTTGGGCGATGTCTTAGTTCTGCTGAGCTGTTTCTCGCTGACCGTTATCTTTGACATGGTCATCGCCATTTGCGCGGGCGTTGTTCTAGCGGCACTGCTCTTCATGCGAGATATTGCACAGATGACACAGGTTAAGGATATCAGTGGTGTCCGTAAACACGTTCCTAAACCGCTCTGTGATGAGACAGCAGTCTACAAAATTAACGGACCGCTTTTCTTTGCTGCCGCTGACCGAGTATTTGACCAACTGGAACACCTAAGCCAAGGGAAACAAAAAATCATTCTTTACTTAGATGGTGTATCGATACTGGATGCCGGCGGTCTGTCGGCGCTTGAGCGATTTATTGAACGTCGAATTCAGGATGGCTGTGAGATCGTTTTGGCTGATCTGCAGTTCCAGCCGTTAAAAACCGTCTCTCGATCTGACCTGACACCGCTACCGAATCAATTAAGCTTCACGGCTACGTTGGCAGAAGCGCTAAAGTAGATCTGTTAGTATTAACAAAACAACCGTTCCGAGAGAGACTATGGCCACCGCATCTGCCGTCCACATTTTAGTAAAGACCAAAGAGGAAGCTTTGGCGATATTAGCTGAGCTTAAAAAGGGTAAAAAATTCGATCAACTCGCAAAAAAACACTCTATATGCCCATCAGGCAAAAAAGGTGGCAGTCTCGGTGAGTTTCATCGTGGTGATATGGTCAAAGCGTTCGATGACGTGGTCTTTAAACGCCCAATCTTAAAGGTACATGGCCCAATCAAAACTCGTTTCGGCTACCATCTCATTAAGACGCTATACCGCAACTGAGATCAGAGGGTATCTAACCAACCTGAAACCGCTTCAACCAGTTCAGATTTATGTGTTTTGAAATAGTGCTCTGCCCCCTCAACAACAACCTGTGTTGACTTTGGGTTACCCGCTTTTTCTAGCATACCTAATCGCTCAGGTGCTTTTCTGATGACGGCTGGGAAATCCTCGCTGCCATAAAGATCTAGGACCGGCATTGGCATTTTATCGAGCTGAAAAGGTTCTACCATCGGTTGTTTATAATCGGTGGCTCCCATCCCAATTCCGACAAAGGCATCAAAGGAGGCTAAACTCGATGTAGGTTGGTTCTTAATCCACCGCTGCGCCATGTGTGAACCACAACTGTGAGCGAGCATAACGACCTTTCCACCCTGCTCTTTTGCGAACTCGGTTGCCGCTTCAAAACGAGGCGCTGCGACATCAAAGATATCAACGTAATCAAAATATTTAGCGCTTTTCTCAAGGACAGGAAGTTGAATACTGAGGGTATTCCAGCCCGCTTCAACCAAACCGACTCGCAAAGGATTAACAACACTCTCCCAATCGGCATGATATCCACGACCATGAGCGATGATCACCGTACCTTTAGGTTCGTCGGCCTCCATGAAGATGGCAAGAAAATCGCGATCACCGTCGCTGAGTTCTATAGGGTCGCCGTCAAATATCACATCAACAATCTCATCCACCATTCGTTGTTCCCGCTCAAGATCCGGGACCCTTTGGGCATGTACAACAGAGGCGAGCATCGATAACGACAATGTAAATGCTAATGGAAAGATAGATAAGCGCATAAAACCTCCTTGGATGGATCAGACGCATTCACTCTATTAAAACAGAATACGAAAGGGTGTAAATATTGAGTCACTTTTAAAATAAATTAATAACTTAGGGAACTTTTAAGGAATAATGATCTCTATTGTAATAAGTGTCACAATTTTCGTTAATGGTACAGAAGCAAAATCGAATGAGAGTCATAGCAACCTTTGTAATCTGCTCAACACTGCTAGTAAGCGGCTGTTCCAGTGTGAGTTACGACACAGCTCATAAGCTACGTATCAACGGCGAGGTAGTCACTGCTCAATGTGAATCTTCAATGTCGACGGTCACTGAGCACGAGAAGTTAAAATGGGGGCGTAACATTGCGACGCCTATTTTAACCGTTGCGACCGTTGGACTGGCGCCCATAATCATTGGCGCTAATGCAGCCTTGGATTATGTTGATCGAAAAAATGCATCGAACATGTTGGAGAGTTGTGGCAAGAATCCACTCAATGAAGAGCAGATACTTGCCGATGTTGGCACCAACGCCATGGTTAATGTCGCATTGGGTGCGGTCGATGTGGGTGGTGTGCTGTCACCTGTCAGCTCAAACGCTGCAAACTAAACCTGATTTAAATCTATTCGGCGCTTAATCGATACGCATCGTGGCAGGCAACACACTGCGATGTCAGATCGGCCATTTTCAGAAATATTTCCTGACTATCTTCAGTAATCTCAGCATCCCTAAGCGTTGTCGCCAACGCGTTGGCTTTAGTATGCATACCATGGCCCAACATCTGCATCCCCGGCGGCATATACTCACTAGCTGAATGAAGACCATTTGCGCCATGACTGTTACCAAACCCTAGGTGCTGTTCAATCGCTTCTGCAGCCTGAATATAGTTCCCTGATGCAACATTCATGAGGGCAAGGTTTACCCCTCGTAGGTGGTCACGCATATTCTGCAAGGTAAGGTGATACTCCGCTTCAGGAAATAGCACTAATTCTCTCTGATCATCGACGACAGGCGTGGCTTCCTCTTTAGACATACCTAAATGCTTCATCATCATCTCGTGGTCGTGCTGGGTCATTTTGCTGTGATCAACGGACATCTCTGCCTTTAAAGAGCTAGAAGCTGTAAGCAAAAGTACTGTCAAAGAGACTGGTGTCAGTTTATTCATGCTAAACCCTACATAAGTATTTATTCGATCAAAGAATAATAGCAGAGGTTAAAAATTAAAAAGACTTTTTCCTGGGAGAATAGGATAATAGTAATAAGGCTCTTATTTA
>CATEEE010000265.1 GCA_949499045.1 Marinobacterium sp. xm-d-530
GCCAGACT
Organism: Marinobacterium sp. xm-d-530; assembly: GCA_949499045.1. Lineage (GTDB taxonomy): Bacteria > Pseudomonadota > Gammaproteobacteria > Pseudomonadales > Balneatricaceae > Marinobacterium_E. Next base: position 9 of record CATEEE010000265.1, read on the forward strand.
CTTTTAAAGGGATGCATTTATCCTGAGTTCTGTTCCATACCATTAATTCCAGGCCACCCTCTAACAAGCGTTTCGCCATTGGCAAGCCCATCAATCCAATACCAATAAATGACACCTTTTTCATATTTACCTCAAAAATTTAAGCACTATTTGAATATTGTACTAAGTTAATAGCAGACACCTTCTAAGTGATAACTCAGCATAAGCAGTTGGGGTGGTAAATTATCTTATAGATGCAAGGTGTATTATGAAAATCGCTGCTCACCCTGTAGACGAATCAGAACGCTTATCCATCTTATAACCTTCTAACCTGCTCGATACGCCAAAAGATCTCTATTTCGATCAATTGACGGTTCAAGTTGCTCAAGGTTTTAACACACCTATTTGTGCTGTTTCGATTATAGATAGTGATCGACAGTGGTTTAAATTCATTTATGGTTTGGATGTTTGTCAAACTGGACGAGATGAAGCCTTTTGCTCACATGTCGTTCATGATCATGAACTTCTTGAAGTACAAAATGCTATTGAACACCCGTATTTTCATGATAACCCGCTGGTCATAGGTGCTCCAAACACACGCTTTTATTGTGGTACGTCTATTCATGATACTAATGGATTCTGATCGGCTCTTTCTCTGTCATTGATACTGAACCTCGTCAGTTAACGGATGATCAGAAAAATCTATTAATCTCTTTTGCACTGCAGGCTGAAGCGCTTATCGCTTTGCAGGTAAGACAGCGAGAAAAAACAATATTCATTTTCTTAAATGGAATTTTAGTAATTCTGGACTATGCTAGAAGTAATTAATCAATAAGGCGGCTTATATGTCGAGCTATAGAGATGAAATAGTGGATACCCTTACGACTGAGTGGTTAAGGGAGCAGCCTCTTTTGAACATAATTCTAGACAACTGCTTTGACCAGGTATTTATTAAAGATCTCTCGTCAACTCTGATCTACGCAAATACAAATCTAGCCCGACATTATGGTCTTAAAGAGGTTGATCAAATACTTGGGAAAAGTGATTTTGATTTCTACAGTTACGAGCATGCTGAGGCGACTAGGCAAGAAGAGTCAGACATTATGCAAAGTGGTGAGCCACTTCTGGCCAAACTCTATTCTGAAACATCGCCAAGGGGCGATGAGACCTGGAATCTTTGTTCAAAACTTCCGCTAAGGAACAGTGGCGGAGAGATTATTGGTTTGATTGGTTTTGGTCGCGATATCACCAAAGACAAGCGTCGTGAAAAGCTCATTTGGCAACAGTCTAACTATGATGCCCTAACCGGTTTACCTAATCGAAACTACTTTGTTGGCAATTTAAATTCAACGGTTAATGAATCCAATAAAGATCACCGTTACACCCTACTCGCACTGGATATTGATCGTTTCAAAGCATTTAATGACAGTTACGGACATGGTTGCGGCGATGCGATATTGATCAAAGTCGCTCAATGCATTAATAATAATGTTTCGAATCAGGATATTGTTGCGCGTGTTGGAAGCGATGAGTTCTTATTGCTCATCGATAACCAAAAAAACAGAACCAACATAGTCGATCTAGCGATTAAAATCAGATCGGATATTCAAGAGCCGTTCTTTTATCAAAATCAACAGTACGATATTACCTGCTGTATAGGGGCTGCTGAATTCCCATCTGATGCCCTAAATGCAACAGATCTTATGAAGTTCACTGAGCAAGCACTCTATCGCGCCAAACAGCTTGGTGATAATCAATTTATCTTCTATTCACCTGAAATGACGACGGCTTCTATCAGGCGTCAAACACTGATTGCTGATCTAAAACAGGCGGTTGCAGATGATCAAATCGAGGTGGTTTTTCAGCCGATAATTAGTTGTGATTCGGAGAAATTGTACAGTGTCGAAGCCCTAGCGAGATGGCAACACCCCTACTATGGGCAGATTTCTCCCGATGAGTTTATTCAAATTGCCGAAGAGATAGGCATCATTGCCCAACTCGATGAGAGAGTGTTCCATAAAGCTATTGATGCTGCTAAAAAGTGGCATTCGTTAATTGATCCTTTACCAGTATTCTCAGTTAATGTATCTGCTCATAGTCTTAAAACAGGTGAAGATAGCAGCTCAGATATTATTAATCTGCTCTCAAATTTAAACCACGGTAAATTGATTAAATTACGACTTGAATTGACTGAGGGCTCACTTTTTCTTCCTTCAGAAAAACTCAATGATCTAATGGGGTATTGTGACCAAAACCAGATTGAACTCGCATTAGATGACTTCGGTACAGGTTACTCTGCGTTATCCTATCTTTTGGACTTTAAAATTGATTACCTGAAAATTGATAAAATTTTTGTCGATGGGCTACCCGAAAATAGACGAAATCTATCCGTCTGTAAGGCGATTATTCAAATGTCCAAATCACTCGGAATCAAGGTAATTGCTGAGGGAGTGGAGAAAAAAGAGCAGCTGGATGCTCTTAAAGAGTTAGGCTGTGATTACATTCAAGGTTACTATTTCAGTAAACCTCTAAGCTCTCAAGAGATGCTAGTTCGCTACTCAGTATAGAGTGCGATCTAGCAAGGTATTTACTCTACCTCTAAAAATTTAGCGACCATCTCTCTGATATGGCGACCATTGCAGGGTTTGGTTAAAAAGGCCTTCGCTTCAAGTTGTTCTGCGCGCTCTTGTATCTCAGGGGTAGCGAAAGCACTCAAAAATATAATGGGAATATTGCTCGTCATAGTAATTTTGTCGAGCAGGTCGGCCAATTCTAAACCATTCATTCCAGGCATATTGACATCAAGAAGGATCAGATCGGGTTGGCGTTTAACCGCTAAAGAGAGCCCTACTTCAGGATCAACCGCACAGACCAATTTATAATCGGATTCCAAAGCATCGCGAATTTGGGCAAGAGTAAAAGAGTCATCATCGATGCACAGAATGGTTTTTTTTGTCATATCTCAACTACTTAATAAGAATGAATTAGTCACTGAATACTAGCAGACAGTTGCCGGTAGGCAAGATATGCAAACAAAAAAGATGTAAATGGTGCCCCGGACCGGACTTGAACCGGTACAGCCTAACGGCCGGCAGATTTTAAGTCTGCTGTGTCTACCAATTCCACCACCAGGGCATTGATGATGTGTATCGTTCGATACATCTCTCAAGATAAGTTGAGAGAGAGAAAATATGGAGGCGAGCACCGGAGTCGAACCGGCCTAGTAATGATTTGCAATCATTTGCATCACCGCTCTGCCAACTCGCCATATTGGAGCGGGAAACGAGGCTCGAACTCGCGACCTCAACCTTGGCAAGGTTGCGCTCTACCAACTGAGCTATTCCCGCACTTGCTGAACAAGTGGCGCGTATTATAGACGCTTCACCCACCCTGTCAATCGCTAGATTGAAATTAGATCTGCTTAAAAAATAACCACTTACTCAACTTTTGGGTCGATCACTTATTCGGTTTAAGATGTGGCCATGCTGCGTGAAGGTAGACAAACATGGACCACATAGTTAGCAACGCTGCTGCATACAAAATCCCTACCCCTACCCAAGCCATAGTGGTTCCAGGTACTGCTCCAATCATGATAAAAATGGCAATCATTTGCAGTGCGGTTTTCGCTTTACCAATCATTGAAACGGCAACCTGAGCTCGCTCCCCTATTTCAGCCATCCATTCACGCAAAGCAGAGATGACAATTTCACGGCCAACGATGATGATTGCAGGGATCGATAAGATGGCTGGCCATTCAGAGAAGAGTCGACCGTAGGTATCGACCAAAAGAATCAGAGCAGCTGCGACCATTAACTTATCAGCCACAGGGTCAAGGAATGCCCCAAAACTGCTCTCTTGCTGCCATTTGCGAGCCAGATAACCGTCCAGCCAATCCGTTATAGCCGCTAAGGCAAATATTACAGCTGAAATCCAACCTGCGAAGGGGGTTGGCCAGTAGTATGCAATAATAAAAAACGGAATAAGAACAATGCGTAACAGTGTTAAAACGTTGGGTAGATTCATGCAGAGTTGCACCTTTAGCTATCGGGGTGCAGAGCGAGATAAATCGTCTCTGCAAGACTATTACTTATACTAGAGACTTTTGCGATTTCTTCAACACTTGCCGACTCAACACCCTTGGCACTTCCGAAATGTTTAAGAAGCTCTCTACGTCGTTTGGGGCCTACACCGTCTATACCCTCAAGCAGAGACTGTTTTCGCGCTTTGGCTCGACGAGCACGATGACCTGTAATGGCAAAACGGTGTGATTCGTCACGTATATGTTGCAGCAAGTGAAGCGCCAAAGAGTCTGATTGCAGGATATTTTCATTGCCAGTTTCAGCGTCAATAAGAACCTCAAATCCCGCTTTACGAGTTGGGCCTTTAGCGATGCCGATTACCTTAATTCCTTGAATGTTGAGCTCGTTAAGAACCTCTACCGCCTGAGCGACCTGCCCTTTCCCACCGTCAATCACCAAGATATCGGGTAGAATAGCATCTGAACTGGTCGCCTTCTCAAATCGACGATGCAGCGCTTGATTCATAGCCGCATAGTCATCGCCCCCGGTAATACCTTCAATATTATATTTTCGATAGTCTCGTTTCAGTGGTCCATTACGATCAAACACAACACAGGAGGCAACGGTCGCTTCTCCACTTGAGTGGCTAATGTCAAAACACTCAAGCCGTGTTGGCACCTCCTCCATGGAGAGCGCTGACTGCAGGTCAAGGAATCGGTTGTAAATATTCTGCTTATTAGCCAGCTGCGACTGAAGATTTTGTTCTGCGTTTTGCTGTGCCAACTTGAGCCAGCTGAATCGATCAGATCGAACTTTATGGATGATAGTCACTTTTCGCTCACGCATCTGGCTGAGAGCTTCACTGAGTATTGCCGAATCAGGCAGATCAATCGCCGTAATTATGGTTTCCGGTATTTCACGCCCACCGGCAAGGTAAAACTGAGCAATAAATGCGCCTAACACGTCCTCTGCACTGTCTTCGATAGCGACTCGCGGATAATACACTTTTGATCCGATAACACGCCCCTGACGAACGAATAGAGCGTGTACACATACACCACCAGGTTGAACGGCTACGCCAAATACATCGGCCTCACCTTTTTGTCCGATGACGGTCTGTTGCTCTTGTACATGCTGCAAACGCGCCAATTGATCACGAAGTTGTGCCGCTTTTTCAAACTCTAATTGGCTAGCAGCGGCCTCCATTTCGCTTGCAAGCTCGCTCATCACTTTGGGGTTTTTACCCTGTAAAAAAAGCTTGGTATGACGCACATCACGTTGGTAATCCGTATCATCGACCAAACCGACACAAGGTGCACTGCAGCGTTCAATTTGGTACTGCAGGCAGGGTCTCGAACGGTTGCGGAAAAAACTGTCGTCACACTGGCGAACTTTAAAGAGCTTTTGAAGAAGGTTAAGACTCTCCTTAACCGCCCCGCCACTTGGGAAGGGTCCAAACAGTGACCCTTTTGGGGAGCGCTTTCCGCGCTGATACCTTACGGCTGGAAAATCGTCTTTATCAGTGATCAGTATATAGGGGTATGACTTATCATCCCGCAACAAAATATTGTAAGGGGGGCGATACTGTTTAATTAAGTTCTGCTCAAGCAACAGAGCTTCGGTTTCAGAACCCGTTGATGTGATCTCAATGGAGTGTATTTTGCTAACTAATGCTTGGGTCTTAACAGAGAGACCGGTCTCCCTAAAATAGCTTGAGACACGGTTTTTTAGGTTTTTAGCTTTACCTACGTACAACAAATCACCTGCGCTATCGTACATTTGATAGCAGCCTGGTTTATTGGGGAGTGTTGCTAAAAAGGCTTTTGGGTTAAATGTCGTCAATCAGTTAACTCTTAGCGTTGGTTCGCTTGGATTCCATGTAAATATAGGTAGCCTCTTTGTAGAGGTTATTTAGGTCATCACGAGTGTCGTCAGTAATGCCAGCCCCACGTGATAGCGATACCTCAAGGAAGGCGCTAATCTGAGCGTGGTAGTAAAGGCGATCTTCGAACGCATCGGCACGTTTCATTTTGCTTAATGCTATTTGAGCACCGTTGATGAGTATGTAGTTTATATCCGTATCGGAAAGGCGTGGACTGCGAGTGGTTTTTTCCATTCGTGCTTCTGCTTCAGCCTCTTGAGCTTGACGTTTTGTCATTAAAGCCATTCCCTGCTCCTTAATTAGCTCATTAAAATTAGCCTATAGAGTACCGTATTGGTCACTAGAATGTTAATTTGATTTAAGTAATCAGCCAGTACGTTTTATGAAAAAAATCAGCTACACAGAAGCACAAACAGAGAGTGAACTTGCATGGTTAAGCCAAGCCCAAACACTGATTGGTGAAAACCGGTTTAGGCGTAATCCTTTTGCTATTGATCGCTTGCAATTGCCATCGCTTAAAAACCATCACCGGCTAGGCGTGCATTTTGAAGATTTATATAAAATTCATATTAAATCATTTCCGCAAGTTACTGATTTAAAAAGTCATATTCAAATCATTGAAGATAAGAAAACCTTAGGCGAAGCGGATTTCTTATTCTGTCAGGAGGGAGTTTGGCTGCACATAGAGATCGCTATTAAATTTTATCTGCGCGTTGCAAATAACGGGCAAATGAGTGACTACCTTGGCCCAAGTCTCACGGACTCCTTAGATAAAAAAATCAATCATATCGACAACAGACAGCTAAAGCTTCTAGACTCTGAACCTGCAAAAAGAACTTTACAAAAACTAGGGATAGACAAGACGATTAAGAGTTTCTCTCAAATTTTTGGTTGGCTTTTTTACCATATAAACGATGACCAATCGAACATACCGAATAACATACACCCGAATCACCCACGTGGCCGTTGGCTTGCTGTGAACGAACTGGAACACTTATTAAATGATTACCCAGAATCGGTTCGATTTTTAATACCATCGAGATCTGATTGGTTAATCTCCCCTTCGCACATCAATGGTGTGGCGCTGAGTAAAAAGGGCTTATTGGATAGATCAGTAGATTTAATCGATCGGCCACAGCAGTTGTTTGTCGTATTAGGTGAAGGCCGTTCAAGGCAATTATTAGAGAGGCTGTTTGTTGTCCCAGAGAGCTGGTTGAACCAAGCACACACACTGCTTGAGTAGACATAAAAAAACCGCCCAATGAGGCGGTTTTTTTATCAAGGTTGCTTATTCGCCGGCTTTAGCAGCGTCTTTAGCAATGGCACCTTTTAGAAGCTTAATACCGACTACGGTCATTACAAGCATTGCGCCGATGATTACTAGGCTTGGAGCCAGTGAAATCAAGTTGTATTTATCGATTGAGCCCATCTGACTAAACCTCATTAATTCGTTTATTTAAGACGGACTCATTTTATTGATCTAAATCAATTCCTGCAAGATATATACAACTATTTATCCATCGACTGAAGACGTTTTAAAAGACTGCTGGTATCCCAACGGTTGCCACCTAACGCCTGAACTTCAGAGTAGAATTGGTCAACAATCGCTGTAACAGGAAGGCGAGCACCATTGCTGCGCGCTTCATTAAGAACAATACCTAAGTCTTTGCGCATCCAGTCGACAGCAAAGCCGTAATCATACTTTTCGTCGATCATGGTTTGGTGACGGTTAACCATCTGCCACGAACCTGCAGCACCGTGCTGTATCACATCAATGACTGCCGCGACATCTAAACCGCTTTTCTGTCCAAAGTGAATCGCCTCAGATAAACCTTGCACCAAACCCGCGATACAGATCTGATTCATCATTTTAGCCAACTGCCCTGCTCCGGCATCACCCAAAAGACTTTGAGATTTTGCGTAAGCATCGATTACCGGCTCAACTTTTTTGTAAACCTCTGAATCACCTCCACACATCACACTCAGAACGCCATTTTCAGCACCTGCCTGTCCACCAGAGACCGGTGCATCAATAAATCCAAACCCATGTTCAAGGCAAACCGCATTGAGTGTTCTTGCAGCGTCAGCTGATGCCGTGGTGTGATCCACTAAGATAGCGCCAGGTTTCATACCTTTAATGGCACCCTCATCACCGGTTGTTACCTGATA